>CALBTA010000291.1 GCA_937967755.1 uncultured Planctomycetaceae bacterium
CCGCGAAGCGTCCCGTGCGCCCAACTGCACCTGCCGGGTGTGAATCCGCTCTCGACTTTCACGGATATCAGCAGCGTTGTCGCGGTATTCCTTCTCGAGTTGCTCCGCGCGTTCCACCAAGGTCTTGTGCCGTTCCCCAACCGTCAATTCCAGGTACGAATCGGTCACCGCGTCGACTAATACCTTCAACTCGCCAGGGTTCTCTCCGGCGAGCGAAATGTGCATGAATTCGGAATCATTGGGAAACGAAACTTTGATGTTCTCTTGAAGGAAACCCAGCGGATTGGGAACGTCGCTCTTGTCGAGCATGTTCAAGTTGGCGATTTCCGGCTTATTGAGTACCGGGTTCAGCACGTAGCTGCTAGTGACGTACGACGCTTGCGTCTGGCGGAAAATTTCGTAATCGGCCGAGACAAACTGGCTGCGGCCTCGGGCGTCGATCGACGGCAACAGCCGATCTTCCTTCGAATTCACAAGCAGCTCAGCCACTGCTTCGTAACGCACCGGAATCAGCAGCCACAGCAACACCGCGCAGCCAGCCGCCAGCGGAATGCCGCACAGCGTCGCCAGCAACCACTTCCGGCGAAGGCCGTGCAGCAGCTTAACGAAATTCAGCCCGCCCTCTTGATCAGTGGCGAGTTGGACGGGTTGCGTATTGTTCTCGTTGATCATGGCGGCAGAAAAGATTGTCGTTGTTCGCTCGGCGAACAACAGCTTTTCGCGGAACGAAAAGCGACCAACTATTTGGCCGCAGCCTTGCTTGGCAAATGTTGCGAAAGCGTTTGTTGTTCGTCGTCCTCTAAGACCACGCGCCGCAGGATTTGGTATTCAAGATAGAGCAACCCCAGGGCTACTACCATCATAAACCAACTCGCCAGATGATCGTGAAAAAATGCCGCGGCCCAATTCACCGTGTCCGCGGCCATTAGCCGCTCTCCGTAGTAATAGATCAGCCCTTCGCCGGTAATTCGCATTGAGTTTGCGGCCAGGGCAATTGGCACGGCGCTGACGAATAGCACAATCCGTTCCCAAATGGGCCGCCAGGTCACGATCATCGCGAACGCGGCCGCCAGGGCCAGAAAGATGTTCAGCATGCCAAGCCCGGCACAGGCAGCGACGACGTTAATCCGCGTCCCTTCGCCCAGTTCGATGATGTTGCCACTGAGGTACGCTTCGACGCCGAGGGTTTGCAGCGAAAACAAGCTGACCGGCATCGCCACCCGTTCTTTCAGTTGCACCAAGATTAGCGATTCCAGCCGATCAGGCCACGGGTACATGAAGACCAGAAACGCAATCGGAAGCGCCGCCCACTTCAAACTTCGCCAGCCCCCGACGAGCAAGAAAACGCCCAGCAGGCAGGGAATCAGCGACAGGTTGTCTGTCGTGAAGGTGGTGTAATGGGCGCTGACGACCCGCACGATCATGGCGAAAATAACCAGCGCGACGCCGCACCAACGTTCCACCATGGTGACTTCACGGAACGGTTCACGCTTCATCCAAAGCAGAACCGCGGCAAAAATGGGGATCAAAAAGCCGTGGGAATATTGCGGGTTGCCCCAACTGCCGTAGGTCAGTCGCAACGAATCGAGATAGACCAGCACGCAAATTGCGATCAGCCCAGCAATCGTTCCCCACGCCCAAACCTGGCCGGCTTCTGACAGCGGCTTTCGCTCTTCCGCCGACCGGGAGTGAACTGGCAGGGGCAACGACATGAAGTTTTCGCGGGGTTTTGGAACTGGAAGAGGTCAGTGCTTAATCCAGAGTGTCAATTTTTACTCTAAAACTGGCTGGAAATGCTGTCAAACGAACGCTGGCAACCTGTAGAACGGCCACTTCTGGCCCTTTTGGACGGGCAAGAATGCCCGACCTGCTTTCACGGCGAAAACCGTCCGCAAGATAAGCGTTAAAGTTTGCCGATAAAACAGATTGTATCGATTTTTCCGATCCATCGGACGCTCACAAGCTAGTTCTGCCATGACTTACAAGCCTCTTTATATCACCCTAGTTCTATTATTTGGCGGTTCAGCCGTGGCGACAATCGTTGGCGCACAACAGAACGGGATACCCGCTCACAGCTACGAAGCCGGCTTCTGCCACGACGCCAGCTGCGTTCCCAACCGGGGAAACTTTGGCTATTACCAAACCGGTTGGCGGCGTTGGCCGACCGCGCGGCCTGTTTTTTCTCCCACGGGCGAGCGAAACCGCGCTCCGATTGATCTGCCCGCTGCCGATACTCCACTGCCCGAAAACGAAGGCAACATCGACTCGCCCCCGCCCCGAGCTAACGAGCGAATTCCTTCGCCATCGCCCGAACAGGACGAATCTTCGACCCCGGCGTTGCCGCTGCCGGAACCGGACGTGGTTTCGCCCGCGCTGCCGGCGTTTGAAACGCCGGTCGAACCACCCCCGGTCGATTTGGAACCGCTCGATCTGGGCCAGGCACCGATTCAGTCGCCGGCGACTCCGAGATTCTCCGTCGTCGCCAACTCGCCTCCGCCTCGTCATGACGTGTCACCGCAACGGGCTGCGTTCAACCAAAATCCGGCCGACCTCGACGCACAGCACGATTTGCCACAGGAAAACGAACAGCCGCTACGGATCAAACCGGTCGTTTGGCAGAATCCGTTCCGCGACGCTCGTTCGCCGCGCGCTAAACCAAACGCCATGCCAACGGGCCCGTCCGAAGACGAACCCAAACTCCCGCCACGAAAACTCGAACCGCCGCGCGAAGTAACCCGGCTACCCAAGCCTGCGGTTGAAAACCAGCCAGGGCAACAAGAATCCGATTCGCCGTCACTTGCGACTGGGCAATCGCCCGCGCACGTCACCGCTGCGGCATGGAGCGAGCCGAAGCCCGTTGTCGAGGCACGCAATCCGCTACGGCGAATGGCCAGCAAGGCGATGCCAGCAGACAACCCGCTGCGCGCCACCGATACCGCAGTCCGACCAGAAGGTGAAAACCGGGCAACTCTCCTCAGGAATCCACTGCGCTGAATTCCAAGCGCGAAACGCAAGCAGTCGCAGACTCCGCTGGCCCGCGATATTTGGGAGCGCTGCCGAAACCGTTGCTCTCGTTCAATTCCACCCGTGCGCTTCGCGCACCTTGACCATCACATCCAAAATGGAGTTCCACGTGCTGCCGTCTTCCAGCATCGCGTTGGGGAACATGCAGCCGTCCCAGCAAATGTGTTCGATTCCGCGGGCGGGCGCATCTTTCAGCCAGTAGCTGGCGCACTTGACGATGTCTAGCTTGCCGTTGGGGTCGTCGGCCGGGCAGTGCTTGCCGGTTTTGTCGTGGCTGCCGGCCCCGTGGACTTCGCCGTCGTTCTGGGCGATGTGGAAATCGATCGTCCAGGGCCGCAGCTTGTCGACCATCTTCTCGTAAGCGGCGTAGAACTCATCGTCGCTGTAAGCCGCCGGCAGCAGCGCATGTTCCGGCGCGTTGTAACCCATCAAGTACAAATACGTGTGCGCCATGTCGGCCTGGAAGCCGAGCGTTTCCGGCATGCCGACTTCTTCCAGCAAGTCGAGCATGTCCTTCCAACTATGCATGCCCGCCCAGCAGATTTCGCCTTCGGCGGCCAGGCGTTCGCCGTGATCGGCGGCAATCTTGGCGGCTTCCTTGAACGTCTCAGCGATTTTCTTGGTGTTCGCTTTGGCATCTTCCCGCCACTTTTCCACCCCGAATTCGGCCGAGTCGATGCGGATGCAACCATACTTCCGCACGCCGTGTTCGTTGAAGACCTTGGCGATGCGGCACCCTACCTTCACGGCTTCCAGAAATTTCCCCCGGGCGTCGGCGTCGCCCATCGCCGAATCGCCCACGGTCCCCGGCCAAACCGGCGCGACGAGCGAACCGACGTTGAACCCGTGCCCTTGGATGAGGTCAGCGATCTTCTTTAACTCGTCGTCGCTGGCTTTGGGGTCGGTGTGGGGCAAGAATAGGAAGTAATCGATGCCTTCGAACTTCTGGCCGTTCACCTCCGCCGCGGCGGTCAATTCCAGCATCCGTTCCAAGCTGATCGCCGGTTCCTGGCCTTCGTCATCGCCCTTACCAACCAGGCCGGGCCACATTGCGTTGTGAAGTTTGGGGAGAGAATTTGTCATTGGAATCGTTCCTTGAGGTCTGTCTGGTTTGCTTGAGTTAAGAGCCGTCGTCGCCTGGTTGTTCCGACGCACGCGCGAATTTGATCACTTCGCGAATCACATCGTTTTCGCTGACTTCGGAGATCATCTCGGCAAAACGATCTAAATCCTCGGCCGCGAGAAACGGGAAGGACCGGCTGTGCGGCGAGACGCCGTATTCACCAGACTCATCGAGCCAATAATTCACCGTGTTGTCGTTCTCATGTCGCCACACTTCTGGAACGCCCATCACCGCGAACGATGCCAGTCGATCCTCCGAGTTGTTGGTCACGTCGATTTCGATAATTAAATCGGGCGGCGGATCGATGTCTGGTTCGAACAGCCGCTTTCCCCGTACCTTTGGTTCACTCGCTAGGTAGTAGGCTTCGTCTGGTTCGAATCCGCGTTGCAAATCACCGCAAGTTATCGTTGTCGAGCCGATGCACTGAATCGGCAGATTCAATTCGAATGTAATCGTTTGGACGATGCGTCCAAAAAAACGGCCCACCCAATCATGATCTTTACGCGGCGACATCTTTAGCTCTCCATCCGCGTATGTATGGCGAAGCCGATGGTCTCCGAGGGCATCTAACAACTGCAAATACGAGGGCCATGATACGTTCGCGATGGCGCGCGGAAACTCAATTGTGTCACCGTCGCGGCGAATCGGCGGGCGAGCCTCCGCCAAGGCTGCGGCGATACGATCGGATTCCTGGTCCGTCACGCCTAGTAAGCGAACGAAGTTTTCCGATGTTGCGGAAGCAACCATAGCAACGTGTCTCCTTGGCCATTCGCCGGGGAACGAGAAGTTTTAATGGCATTATAGGCGGGAAGTGAGCCGCCATTGATCATTTCCTATAATCCCCAACATTCGGCACGCTCTCAAATGTATCCGGTCCGAAGTACCGTAGCCCTTCCAGCGGTTCGCTGCCGGTGTTTTCGATTTCGACGCCGGCGGCAGCGGCCTCGTGCGTGATGAAGATTTCGTCGTCGGTGTTTTCGCCGAAGCGGATCAGCGTAGGCGTTTGCAGTTTCAGCTTACCCATCCGCCCTTCGCCTTGCACCGTGATCCACCCGCTGGCACCAGGGTCTTTCAGCGTACACTTCGCCCCGGGCTGAATCGTCAATCGTTTGGAGCTGAACAGTTGATCGCCACCGACCAGCCCGTAAACAACCCAGTCGTCACGCCAGCCATCGCCCGAGTCGGCGGTGATCGGTTCCAGGTAGTTATTGT
>CALBTA010000292.1 GCA_937967755.1 uncultured Planctomycetaceae bacterium
TGCCAACTTCGAAAACCACATACATCAATTTCCAACATTCAATAGACATGAACCCAATCCAAAAACTTCGCTTTCTCCACCGCGCTTGGGGCTATCGCCTGCGGCAAGAGCGGCGCGAAATTGCCATGCTGCTGAAGACCTTGTCGCCGGGCGATACGGCGGTCGATATTGGCGCACACAAAGGGGCTTATACGTGGTGGCTTCGCCGTGCGGTTGGGCCGAAGGGAAAAGTCATCGCCTTCGAGCCGCAGCCCGAACTGGCCGATTATCTTCGCAACGCGGCAAAAGGATTTCGGCTTGCTAACGTCGAAGTGGTGAACGCCGCGCTCTCGGCAACGCCGGGCAAGATGCAACTTTATCGCCCCGACGGCCAGGTTTCACCCGGTGCCACGATGCTGCCAGGCATCCACGGAATGGGCGAGCAGGCGATCGATGTGGAAGTACAATCGCTCGACCACTACTTCCGCCACCACGGCGGTCAGCCGGTTCGATTCATCAAGTGCGACGCCGAAGGGCATGAGCTACAGGTTCTGCACGGTTGCCGCCGGATCATGGCCCAGGATCAGCCGGTGTTGCTGCTGGAATGCGTAGATTTTTTGAACGAGGGGGGCGTCCAGCGCGTGTTTGAATACCTGCAGCAGTACGGTTACGACGGCTTCTATTTTCAAGGCAGCCAACTGACCAGCGTCCGGAAGCTGCAACAAACGCATCGCGATAGTTCGAGCGTCGACTTCGCCTACAACTTCATCTTCGCCCACCGGCGAGTCAGCAGCCAACTGCGGAGAGCCGCTTGAAGCCCAGCAAAAATGAACATCGGCATCTTTCTACCGAACTGGGTTGGCGATTGCGTGATGGCGACGCCGGCGCTGCGAGCGCTGCGGCGGACATTCCCCGCGCCGGATCGAATCGTGGGCGTGATGCGGCCGTATGTCGCCGATGTGCTGAAGGGCAACGATTGGCTGGATGAGGCGGTTCTGTTCGACCGGCGATCATCGAACTCGTCGCTGAACTCCGCACGCGTTACCAGTCAACTTCGAGAGCAGTCGCTCGATGCCGTCGTGCTGATGACGAATTCACTCTCGACTGCCTGGCTCGCCTGGCGAAGCGGTGCGCCCGTGCGCGTTGGTTATGCGCGTGACTTTCGCTCTCTGTTAATTACGCGTCGCCTTCACGCACCGATCGAAGGCCGCCGTTGGAAACCGTACTCGGCCGTCGACTACTACCTGGATCTTGCCTATGCGATGGATTGCCCCCTACAACCGCGCAGGTTGGAACTTCCCATCACCGCTGCCGATCACCGCGCCGCCGACGCCCTGTGGCGAAAGTTTCGTTTATATCAAGCCGCCGGCGTGGTTGTCTTCAGTACGGGCGGAGCATTCGGCGAAGCCAAAAATTGGCGCGGCTAATACTTTTCAAAGTTAGCGCTTCGCATCGCCTCTGAGACTGACCATGCGGTATTGATCATTTGCGGACCGGGCGAGCGGGAATCGGTCACGGAAATCGCCCGCGCCGCGAAACACCCTCGCGTATTCAGCCTCGCGGATGAAGAACTAAGCATCGGTTTAAGCAAAGCCTGCGTCGCCCGGGCTTCGGCGATGGTCGCCACCGATAGCGGGCCGAGGCATTTCGCGGCAGCTTTTGATATTCCGGTCGTATCACTGTTCGGGCCAACCGACCCGCGGTGGAGTATCAACTACCACTCTGGCGAAACGCGTTTGTTTGAATCGATGGAGTGCGGGCCTTGCCAACAGCGCACCTGCCCGCTGGGTCACCACGATTGCATGCGCAATCTGCAAGTCGAGCGCGTCTTCCAAACGCTGCTAAAGAAAATCGAAACGCCGCCGTTGCGTCGCGCGGCGTAGAGCGTCTCGTGTAGCAGAAGTCGTGAGACTTCTGGCGGATTGCATCTTCGTAGATCCCGAACTCTCACGAGTCCGGCTACCCAAAGAAATCATCGGGGACGCAGCACGCCAATCTCCGGTTGGTACTCGACATCGACCGAATTCACCACGTCGCACGAACAATCTTCGGCGATTGCCCGCACCAACTCTTGGGCGAGTTGCTTGTGGTAGAAGGTGTCGACGCGGCCGGAAAGCAATAACGTCTCACCCTCTTGCTCGACCGCAAGCTCGCGAAGCGAGTGGATGGGGCTTTGTTCTAGTGCGGCCAAGGCCCGTGACTTCACGTCCAGCGTCGCCGGCTTCAACATCCTATCGTCTCCGCAAATTCAATCCATCGAGTGACCGCGCGAGCCAAAACAACTTTGCCGCGCGGTGTTGCCACGGCAGGGCGGGGTAGAGTAGCGAGCCGCGGCAACCTTCGTCAATTTATGAATTGCCCGCATTCTGTGTCAATATCGCTAGCGATTCGGGCCAACCATTGCAGGGTGTCGATGGGCCAAAATAGGTGTAAAGCGTCGCGAGATGCCGCATTTTTCCTTCCCAAGCGGAACAACCTTTGGCGATCGTGGTTCAATATTTAGCGACGAGAGTACGCACCCAAATTTCTGATTCAGCCCACAGGTTCGCCGATTATGCACGTTCCGACGAAATTTCTTCTTGCGATTCTACTCGCCGCAGCACTTCAGGCGGTCGCAATGGCTGATGACGATGTGCAAGCCGGGGTTTTCGAACGGCTGGACCGCAATCGTGACGGCAGCGTCGAAGCGGATGAAGTGAAGCCGGAACACGCTCGGTTGTTCGGGCGGCTGATCCGGCTTCACGATGGAAACGAAGACGGCAAACTTTCGGAGCAAGAATTTATCGCGGGCACAACCGCCACGCCGCTGCCCGCCAGTCGCACGCCGGTGAATCGGGATGCCCAGAATCAGAATGCCCAAAATCAGCGCCCGCAGTTCGACGTGAAGCAACTGATCGCCCGACTGGATCGCAATGACGACGGAAAGTTAAGCCAGGAAGAGACGCGCGATCGGATGCGAGATAACTTCGAGCGCATCGACCAGAACGAAGACGGATTCATCAACGAGGCCGAACTTCGTCGCATTGCCGCCGCGATGCGGGCTGGCGGCAATACAAACAATCGCCCGGCCATGGCTGATGTCGTCCGGCGATTGAAAGCGGCGGACGGGAACGATGATGGCAAGATCAGCCGGGCCGAAGCCCCCGAGCAGTTGCGCCGGCTGTTCGACCGCGTCGACAGGAACGACGACGGCTTCATCGATGAAGCTGAAGTGCGACGGATGTTCTCTGGCCCCAGGCCGTAGCATCTTGCGCATCAATGGCCGGCGTTCTCACCGATTGAACGCCGCAATTTGTGGGCGGCATCGTTTCCGATAGTCAGCGTCGACTCCCCAGGCAGGCACATGGCCACCAGTTGAAAGCCTTCGCCCGCCAGTGCCATACGGAGCAGATCTTCGGCCGCCAGCGTCATGCGTCCGACGCGGGGCGTCAGCCGAAACTGCATGCCGCCGATGCCTTCGTAGCTGCGGTAGACAACTTCCGTGCAAACCAGCCGGTGGGATTGAGTGAAGTCGAAGTCGAAATCGTACGGCTTGCTTTCGTGGAACAGCCCCCGGCCAATGCCTTCCAGGCGCTGCGGAAGCGAAAGTTCGGGACGAATCACCGTGACCGCGTCGACGCTAAACGCCGATAGCACACTGCGCAAGCGCACGCCGTCGGCCATCGCTTCCAGCACGCGCCGGCGTTCGCCGTTGTCGATTTGCAGCAGGCGTTCCCAGCGCGGTTTCATGTTCTCATGTTCGTGTAGCCCCAACGATTCGAGCGTTTCACAATCGCCCAAGTAAAGAATCGCGTGCGGCCAGTAACCGGGCAGAAAGTAATTCGTCGCGGCGTACTGCTTCCGCGTAACAATCACGTCACCCGGCTGCAGCAACGGGCCAAGTTGTTCACGAATCGGCATCGGCAACGCCGGCCGGTGTCCGGGGCGGACGCCGATTTTTCCGATCGCCCGGGAACACATTTCAATCACCCAACCGCTTGCCCGTCCGAACGTGTCTTCGGTAACAGCGCGCGAAAGTTGCCCTGCCCTAATGCGCAATCGGGCTTTCGCATAGCGGCGTTTGGAAAGGCGCACGCTCTCGGCCATTCCGCCAGCGATCTTCAGCAGCGCCGAAAGCGTCTCATTGCCGGCCGCGCACTCTTCCAATTGTTGCTGCCGCTGGTTGAATTGCTTGTTGGCGTGGTAGAGATGCCAGGCGTTGACCGGAGACGTCATGTTGTCCTGCACGATGTTATAGGCGTCCTCAGGGATTCCGAACGCTGGCTCCGGCGAATTCAAGCGCGCCTTGACGACCGGGTTAGGCTTGCAAAGCTCGCGCAAGAATCGACCCGCATCTACCAAGATGACCGCGGCCGTGAAGCCGACCAGAAACACCCGGTCCCGAGTACGGCGGTCGATGTCTTTCCGATCGGCATCAAACCGGCGGAACTGGGCGACGGTATCTAGCAATGCGTTGCGGGCGTGCCAATACGAAACGAGCAACTGTCGAACCCGTTCGTCTTCGCTAGGAGTGAGGTAGTCGCGCTCGGTCTGTAGAAACTTTGCGAGGCGCGCCCGAGACTGTGCTTTCAGCTCATTCGAATGCTGATGCAAATGAACGACTGTGCGCGCTCCGATAGCAATTTGTTCGTCGAGAGTTTCAACCAACATCGGCACCCCCCGGGTAGGACATTCCGCCGCCATTTATTAGGCGATTTGCGCCTGCAATTTTGGCGCAAGTCGCTGCCAAGTTGTATGTTCAAAACGGGGTCCGGCTGTCATTTCTACACTTTTACAAACCGATGCAGGGCTAGCATCATTGCTCGCCAATTCGCGCAAGTGCCGATTGTTAAAGAACTTACACGTTCGCTGACAAATTCGTCGGTCCAAGTGGCACGCCTTGTGCAATTCTCCTCTAACGTTTCGAGAGAAACAACCAAAATCTCATCTCATCAGAAAAAGGAGTTCTCCTATGTTGGTTCTTACACGGAAGAAGGAAGAGAAACTGTACTTGGGCACGGAAATTACCGTCACGGTTTTGAAGGTCAAGGGCAACACGGTGCAGCTTGGGATTGAAGCTCCGCGGAGCGTGAAGATTCTGCGCGGCGAGTTGGCGGCGCAAGAGCCGAACAAGGTGACCAAGCCGGCGACGCGGCCTTCGGAAGCCGCCCGCAAGATGCTGGGCAGCAATCGCTTGCGTGAACTGACCGCCCGCGTGAAGAACAGCCCGGCGCGTGAGGCTTCGCTGATGCAGTTGGTTTAGCGGCCACTTAAGTAGCGGAAATTCCAGAAATTCCGCCGCCAGAGATTAGCTGAATCTTTGCAGTTTCAGCTACGGCGAAGGTCGGTAGTGATCTTCGAACCGGTACCCCACTCTCGGCGGTTTGCCGGTGGAGAGCCGGCCTTCGAATGTGGCGAGCCTGACTTGTTGCTGCTCGTTCATTTCGTAAAGGTGCAGCCGCAAAATGCGCTGCACTTCGCGGATTGCCTTCGGGTGCCGGTGGATGGCGGTGTGGCCCGCCGGCACGGTCTCCAGCGACTCAACACCCGGCACGGTCGCGCTGGCCAATGAAACCACGCCGTCGCCTTCTTCGTCCGCGATGCGGCGCAAGAAATCTTCGCGCTCTTCCACCACGCCGACGATGTTGTGGTATTTAACCCAGCGGGCGGATGGGCTTTGCTGCATCAGCGGGAAGAACGGGCAACCGGGAACCAGCGAATCGACGCCGGTATTGACCGTGACCAAATCGGTGTCTCGAAAATAGCCCGGGTTTTCGCGAATCAGTTGCCGCCGCGTATCAGTCAGCATCGCGGGCATCTCAGAAATCAGCCGAGTGAAACTTCGCGTCAGCGGATTGGCGAAGTTGCTGCCGTTGTGCGGCGTGCCGATGGTGACCACACGTTTGACCGACTGGCTCGGTTTGAAGTAGAGCGCCGACAGCAACGCCATCCGCGCCTCGTCGTCCCCTTGCAACTCTTCCGGCGAGCGGTCGCTGACCAGTTGCCAGTAGTCATCTCGGCTATCAATCGTTTGCAACTTCGATAGCAGCCCGCCCATGCTGTGCCCGATCAGCACGGTGTCGTCCAACCGCGGGGCCGTGTTGTGGGGATCGAGCTGTTGCAGCGCGTTCGCCAGGTCCATCCGCAGTTGCGTGGCGCTGATCCAAAACGGCTGGCCCGTGGGGTAAAAGTAAAACCAGAATTGGAAGTTGTTGCCGATGTCGGGCGAGGCTCGCAGGTCGTTGTACATATCGGTCCAAGTCACCGGGCTGGATGCCAGGCCGTGGACGAAAACGACCGGCGTCTTGTTCGCGTCGTACGGTTCCAACATGTACAAGCCCTGAATTTCACGACCCAAATCGGGGTTCAAGAAACCGAGGTATGCGATGTTGCGGGCATTGTCCGAACGAAACGCCGGCTGGTTCAGAAAATACGCCAGCGGCACGCTTAGATCGCTTTCCAGCGGAATTTGCGTTCGCCGCTTGTGATCGGTAATCAGCGTCGTCTCCAGCGGATCGTATAGCGCCAGCACGCAGTGGTTCACCGTGTTGCAGCGGCAATCAGGCGAGTCGCCGTGCGCGTGCCGGTCGTGGGCAGACACGTGCAGGAAGGCGGTGATCGGAAAGGTGAGACCCGAGGGGTAGAACTTTTCGGTCGGCGAATCGGTGGCGTGGGTTTTGCGAACGGCCACCAGCGGAACGCCCAGCCCGTAAGTGTGAAAATGATTCGCCAGTCCGTTGACTTCGAAGTCGCTGGCGAATTCGAAGCGGTCAATCTCGTCAACTTTCCAACGGCCGCGAACATCGACCTTGATATCAAACTTCTGCTGTCCCGTATCAATCGTCAGCACATGCCCGGGGCGAATGCCGTCGTTGGCCGCGGCGATCCGCAGCGCCCCTTCCAACGCCACGTTGTACAGCTCACACGCCCGGCGATATTGCGGATCGTACTCATTGCGCTCTTGGGCGAAACGATCATCCAGCAAGTACATATACGCGTGGGCGACCGATGCGCCGAACATATCGAGGGCGGTCGCTTCATCGCCGGCCGCGTTGGCTTTCACGCCCGCGATGTAGGTCAACTCGCTGATCGTATACATGCCCTGGGCGGTCGGCTCGGCGGAAACCAACTGCTGCATTCGGGCCAGCATTTCGTGCGGCGGCAGATCGAACACACCGTCGAGGTCGCTTTGCCGCAAAAATTGTTCGCTTCGGGGCGTCGGCTTGGGGCCAGTGATCGAAAGCAATTGCAGCGGCCCTGCCAACGGATTCGTCGGCACTTCGCGCACCGTGACCCAGTCCTTCGATGCGCAGCCGGCGATGGCGCAGAGGATTAGCGCGCAGGCGATCTGTCGACTCGGAATTCCCATAGAGAAGCCAACCCCACGATGTGGATAGAACCGTCCGCGCGGAAGATAGAAGCAGCGTGCATGAAAGGTCAAGAGCAACCGTTCAGTAGCGGGGGCTTCCAGCCACCGTAGGTAGCCGAACTCGTGAGAGTTCTGAGCTTCGAAATTAATTCCCCGACCAGAAGTCTCACGACTTTCGCTACCACAGAATTCACGGTGGCTAGAAGCCCCCGCTACTGAAGCATGCTTGCCAGCAGTTCCATCGGCAGGCCGACGACGTTCGACTTGCTGCCTTCAATGACATCAACCCACCCGGTGCGGTCTTGTAATCCAAACGCCCCGGCTTTCCCCTCCCATAACCCCTTTTCTAGGTATTCTTCTATCTCTTCATCTGAGAGTGCCAGCATATGCAGCGTCGTGACATCGACGTCAACTTGCACCGTGTCTGCGGGCCGCCGAATTAAGCAAACGCCTGACAGCACTCGGTGTTCCCGCCCGCGCAGCCGGCGTAGAATTTCGCGGGCGTGATCTTCATTAGCCGGCTTGCCGATCACCTGTCCGTCGCATTCGGCGACGGTATCGCAACCCAGAACGATGCCGTCTTCAATATTAGCGGCCACGTCACGGGCTTTCTGCGTGGCCAGGCGGGCAACCAACTCGGCGGGCGATTCACCGCTGCAAGTGCCGCATTCGGCCTCGGGCGACGGCGGAATCACCTCAAAATCGTACCCCGCCTCTTCCAAAAGCTGACGCCTGCGGGGAGACTGGCTGGCGAGGATAATTTTCATGCTAGACGTACTCTACGAAGACAATCACTTGCTGGCAGTAAACAAACCGGCGGGCCTGCCGACGATGGGTGTGGCGGCGGGTAAGCCGAGCCTGTTAACCGTAGCCAAAGATTATATCCGCCAGCAGAAAGGGAAAACCGGGAATGTCTACCTCGGCATCGTTAGCCGGTTGGATGCTCCGGTGACCGGAGTGGTGCTAATGGCCCGCACTTCCAAAGCAGCGGCCCGGTTGACCAGGCAGTTTCACGACCGGGAAGTGGACAAAGCATATTGGGCGATCGTCGCGGGGCATCTCGATGAATCGAGCGGGCAGTGCGAGGACTGGCTCTGCAAGCATCAACGCCATCGACGAGTTCAAATTTGCCGTGAGGAAGACGAAGGCGCACAGCAAGCCCGGTTGCGTTGGAGCACGCTCGAGCTATTCGAAGAGCACACCATGCTCCAGATCCACCTAGAAACCGGCCGGAAGCACCAAATCCGCGTGCAGCTTTCCCACCGCGGCCATCCAATTCTGGGCGACCGGAAATACGACAGCGAAGAAGCGTTCGACGCCGGCATCGCCCTGCACGCTCGTAAGCTTGTGCTCGAGCACCCGACGCTGAAGACCGAAGTCGCCATCGAATGCCCGCCACCGAAGTCCTGGAATAAGTGGGTGTGAGACTCGTTCCCATGCGGAACCCTGGGAACAATGTTGGTTGTGGATTAAACTGGTAGGCACGCCCCCTGCCCACTTCCCCACCTCTCCCAAAGTCGCCCCGTGCCTTCTACCCGTTCCCTCTTTCGCAGCTCGGCCGTCGTTAGCGGATTGCTGACGGAAGAGCAGATCGAAGAAGCAACAGCCATCGTCTTGGCGGACCCTCCTCCGGGTCACGATGGCGGGAAGAAGGTGCGCGACGAGCATGTGGCGGACCGGATGGTCCGCTTGGGTTGGATCACGCAATATCAGGCGGATCAACTGCTCAACGGCCGCACGCGTTTCAACCTGGGCAAGTACGTCATTACCGACTTCATCGGCAAGGGCGGAATGGGTGATGTCTTCAAGGGCGAGCATGAAATGATGGGCCGCGAGGTAGCCATCAAAGTTCTCACCCGCCA
>CALBTA010000293.1 GCA_937967755.1 uncultured Planctomycetaceae bacterium
AACAACTGAACGCGCACGATAGCGCGCAATGCCAGGAGATGCCGCGGGCGGGCGACGAGACGGGCCTCTATCTGGCGGTCGGTCACCAACGGCACTACAGCGTGCTGTACGACAACGCGGTGAACCTGATCAAGTGGAACATGCTGGGCGAGATGCAGTTCATTCGCGCCCAGTGGCACCGCGGGAATCTACCCGGCCGCGACAGTTGGAAACCCTACTTACCCGGAGGAGAGAAAAGCGCGGATGCGAACAAAGTGGTCGATCAGATCAAGAAGAAACTGAACGACCTGAACGCCAAGCTCGATCGGATGGATAAGGAAGCCAAAGACGGCAAATCGATTGATCCACAAGAGTACGACAACACACGTCTGCTGCGCAACCAATGGGCCGCTTGGGATGCCGACAAAGTGTTGCGCGACAAGGCAGGTGATTTCGGCTACGAAGAAATCACGTTGGAAGATGGCCGCAAGCGATCTGCATTTGAAGAACTTTGCCGCTGGCGGTTATGGGATCGCACGGGCGGCGGATTGATGGCCGAACTTGGCAGCCACCAACTCGACGCGTCGAGCATATTCATTAGCGCATTGCGCAACGACGGGAAAAAAGTTCATCCCTTGGCCGTTCACGGCGCAGGCGGGCGAAACGTCTTCCCCTACGACCGTGATGCCGAAGATCACGTCTACTGCATGTTCGAATTCCCCGGCCCTGGTTACGAAGCCCCGCCGAAAGACACCAAAGGCAAGTACGGTTTTTACGATCCGTACATGGCGTATCCCGCCAAGGGAATCCCGGCTTACGATCCCGAAGGACATCGCAATAAGAAGATCATCGTCACCTACTCGTCCACGATGGGCAACGCGTATGGCAGCTATGGCGAAACCGTGATGGGCAGCAAGGGCACGCTCATTCTGGATCGCGAACAGGAAGTGCTGTTCCAGCCCATCGACTCTGACATCGACGCCAACACCCGTGTGAAAGTCACCGCTGACGATGGCAAAGCTTCGCTCGACAGCTACGAAACTGGCGGCGGCCCCGGCCCCGCGGCTTCGCTGGCCAAGGCTGCCGAAGGCCCGGTCAGCCGCGGCTACACGGAAGAGATAGAGCACTGGGCGTGGTGCATCCGCAACCCTTCCAGCGACAACCAGCCCAAATGCACCGGCCCGGTTGCCCTGGCCGATGCGATCATGGCGCTCACTGCGAAGCAGGCCATCGCCAATTCCAATTCGGCCGACCCCAAGATACGTTCCCAAAGCTACATCGAGTTCCAGGACGAATGGTTCGATGTCGCCAGCAACGAAACGCCCGACGGCAGCAAGCCGCGCAGCGGCGAAGAGGCATTGGGCAAGCCGTACGGGTAAGCGAGCGTAACCATGGTCGAAGTCCTTTACACCGGTGATGCCCTCTGGGCCAGGATTGAACGAGCCGTGGAGAAGGTCAAGGATCGATTGCGGCGAGTCTCCCAGGCGCTAAACGCCGCGAATATTCCCTATGCCGTCGTCGGCGGCAACGCCGTGCAATTCTGGGTTGCACAGGTCGATGAATCCGTTGTGCGAAACACGCGCGACGTAGATATCATTCTCAACCGCGATGATTTGGACAGGGCGAAAGAGGCCCTCGAAAAGGCCGGGTTCATTTATCGGCACGCGGCGAAGGTCTCCATGTTTCTCGATGGACCGGAGGCCAAGGCGCGTGATGCGGTGCATGTGATCTTCGCCGGTGAAAAGGTTCGAGAGGAATACACGGAGCCAGTTCCGAACATCGACGACTACGAACTAATACAACACTCGAGGACGCTGCCGCTGGAAGATTTAGTGCGGATGAAGTTAACGAGTTTTCGCCGCAAAGATCAGGTTCATCTCTTGGACATGATCTCCATTGACTTGATCGATGGCACCTGGCCGCAGCGTTTTTCGCCAGAGCTTGCGCAGCGGCTGCAGGAGTTGCTGGACGATCCTGACGGTTAGCCCGCGCATCCGAATACATCCGAGTCCCTGGTAGTTGCTTCAGTGCGATGAAGCCACTAGATTGCGGAAGTCGGATCAACTACCCGCAATCAAATTTCGGAGCAGCATGATGGACAAATGGGCGATTGGTGTTTTTACCAGCATTGATGCAGGGCTGGGGGTCAAGCTGGAAGTCGCTCACGAGTTGGGCGTTCCGACCATTCAACTGCACGCCCCGGCGAAGGAAACGCGCACCGCCGAAAACGCGCAGGCGTTTACCTCGCGGCTGGCCGATTTGGGAATCACATTGACCGCCGTGTTTGGCGGCTTCGAAGGCGAAAGCTACGCCGATATCCCGACGACACGCAAGACGATTGGGCTGGTTCCACCCGAAACCCGCGCCGCCCGCACCCAAGAGATGAAGGAAATTGCCGACTTCGCCAAACAACTTGGCTGCGACGTCGCCGCGCTGCACTTGGGTTTCATCCCCGAAGATCACAGCGACGAACTTTACCCGCAGGTGGTCGAGGTGACTCGCGACGTTTGCAACCATTGCAAAGCCAACGGGCAAGCGCTGCACCTGGAAACGGGGCAGGAAAGTGCCGACGGGCTGCTGCGGTTCATCGGCGATGTCGGCGTCGATAACTTGAAAGTCAATTTCGATCCCGCCAACATGATCCTTTACGGGACGGGTGAGCCGATTGAAGCGGTCAAGAAGATCGGGTCGCTGGTGGGGAGCGTTCACTGCAAGGACGGAAAATGGGCCGACAACCCGGGCCAGGAGTGGGGCCAGGAAACTCCGCTGGGCGAAGGCGACGTCGGCATGGAAAATTTTCTCAGAGCGCTAGACGAAATTGGCTACGCCGGCCCGTTGACGATCGAACGCGAGATTCCGCAAGAGCCCGAGCGCCAAAAAGCTGAAATCGGCGGTGCGGTGGCTTTGCTGGAAGAATTGAAGCAGAAGATTGGCTAGACGAGGTGCGCGAAGTTAATCTTCGAACTTACCCGCCCATCCCGGCGCTTGGCCAGCACGGCGACCAATTGCCCGTTGGCATTCACGGCGACGGTCTCACCGGTGTTCGATTCGTTTTCGCTTGCGATGGATCGGCCGTTACGCAGGTGTTCCAACTCTTCTTCACTCACAATTCGGCGCGGCAACATCGACAATGCGTCGAACGGCGAGTGCAACGCTTGTTGAATTTCGTCCTCGCCGGCGAGGTTGTTCAGTTCCTTCGCTGCATCGACAACGAATTCACCAATCGCGGTGCGCTGCAACTGCTCCATCACCGCGCCGGAGCCTGACGATTCAGCCAGGTCGCGACCTAAAGTGCGAATATAAGTTCCACTACCGCAACCGACATCCAGAACCAACTGTGGGTACTGATACTCGACGACTCTCAGCGAGTGAATTTCAATCTCCCTCGCGGAGACATCGAATTGCTTTCCCGCCCGGGCCAGCTTATACGCCCGTTGG
>CALBTA010000294.1 GCA_937967755.1 uncultured Planctomycetaceae bacterium
GTTGTTCAACTCGACCATCGCCTTCTCGCGATCGCCTTGTGTTTTCTCGTGCAGGCCATCGATGCCGTTTTCCAGCTTGTTGAAAACCGATTCGGCATCCTTCAGCCCCATCTCTTCCGCCTGCTTCCGCTGTTCGGCGAGCCGCCGTTTGAGTTGCTCTTCGGAAGTCTTGATCTGCGTTCGGATCTCGACCGTGTTGGCGGCCGCTTCGCCTTCGTCCTTTTGCACCGCGTCGTTCACGAAGACCGCCAGTACGAAAACAACAACCGCGGGCACCAGCGGCAGCAAGGCATACCAATTGCCTTTGACGCCGAACCGATCGCCCACATCGATGCGCTCCGCCCGGCGGACCGCGTCGCGCAGCAAAGCCTGCCCGGCTTCGGTTTCCAACTCTGCCGGAGTGAGCGCCAGCGTGCTGCTGATCCGTTCCTTCAACCCGAAGCGGTGATCGATTTCCAACGCCGCGTCCAAGTCGCCGCGACGGCGAACCCAGGTCCAGATGCCGGCGGTCAACAGCGCGCCGGCGATAGCGACGGCCACGATCGACCACGTGTAAGTCGGCGAACTGTCGCCCAGGCCCAGTGCCCAAACTTTCGGAACGGCCAAAGCGACCGCGGCGGCGATCAGCCAGGCGAAGATCGACCAGGTGACGATGCCTGTGAACGTTTGAAAATTCAACCGCCCACGGGCTTTGCGTACTTGCTGTTGGAGCTTTTCCATTTTCGATTTCCTTGTGGCTTTCTGCGATGCCGCAGCCTGGCGATTCGCTTCCCTAAGTATATAGACGCCAATAACTTGCGTACAGTTCCATCGGCCGTGGGCGATTCCGCTTATACTGTATACACCGCACAAAGCGAAATCGTTTCACGCTGCGACAGCACGAATTCACGTTAAGTCCAGGCACAACAAACGGTTACGATCAAAGTAGGACGGGTTTGTAACCCGTCCACGAAGCGGACGAAATGACGTGCCACGGCATTAGCATTTATGGCAACAGCTGCCCCCACGCCCACAACCAACCTACCCTCGCCCAACGAGCGGCCCGGGGCCGATGTGGTGATTTACGACGGGCACTGCAAGTTCTGCATCGCCAACGTGAAAATGTTTAACCGGCTGGACCTCGGAGGACGGCTGGCCTTCATGTCACTACACGACGAGCAAGTCTACGAGCGCTGGCCCGATCTAACCCACGAGCAGTTGATGCAGGAAATGGTCGTGGTCGACCGAAGCGGCGGTCGCCACGTGGGAGCCGGATCGATTCGGTATCTCTCGCGGCGCGTCCCGCTAATGTGGCCGCTGGCCCCGCTGCTGCACATCCCCTTCAGTATGCCGCTATGGCGTTGGCTCTACCGGCAGATCGCGCAGCGGCGATACCTGATTGCCGGAAAGAAAGTCGTCTGTGACGACGATGCTTGTTCAGTTCACTATCGCTGATGGTCTAGTTTGACAACGGGTCGCGCTCTGCGTCATCCGCGGGACGTTGAACATATAAATCGGCCGCGCCCATCGCGAACTGCTGCTTCCCTTCGATGTAGATGCGTACATGGCAGTGGCCACTGCAGGCGTCGGGAATTTCAAAGGCGGTTTTCAATTGGCCGTCGGTGATTTCGATTTCCCTCGCCGCCCAGCGCTGGTCGTTGGCCCGCTGGTAAGTTTCGGTTAGCTGCGGGGCGGAATCGTGCGTTAGCTGGAAGCCAACCCGGCTGGGGGCTTTGAACGTCAGTTTGTCGCGGCGGCAGACCAACTCGACGGTCGCCCGCCCGTTGACTTCACTCGTTGCTGAAACTTCAATCGTCTCGCCGGACTGAGCCGTATCCGCCGCGGTAATCTCCACCGGTTGCGGCTTCGGCAATCGCAGCAGCGGGTCGCCCAGCAGGTTGTACATGTGCAGGTGCTCATGACGCTCGTCAGCCAGTTCATCTTTGTTCGGACTGATCGCGACGGCCAGCGCATCCAGCAACTGCCGATTCGCGCCCGCCGCTTCGCCACTGGCCGTTTCGCGCTTCGCGTGCAGCATCACTTCACCTAGCGTCGTATGATCCTGGGCGAAGCAATGATCCAACATCGCATGGGCCAGTACGGCGTTGGCATACGGCATGGTCACGCGCGTGCCTGAGATGACAGCGACCGGGCCGCTCGGCGAAGCGAGCATCTCTTCGCTCAGGCAATCTTCGCGCTCGTCGAACGCACCGGTATAGCAGGCTAGAAATACGGCAATCGGCGAGCCGGCAGCGGATCGCATTTCGCGGACGCTGTCGATGTCCATGATCGGAAACGCCTGCCGCCCGACGCGCATCGAATCGAGCCAGCGCCGTTGCCCATGCCCGATGTAAACCCAAAACAGGCAACCTTCGTTGTGCCGAGCGATGGCGGTTCGCGGCAGTTCGCGAGGGTCGGGGCAGTAGGGGCTGGTCAAGCTCGCGTAGGCCATTGTGGCTTGGTAAATGGCGGGAATTGAGACGGTGACGAAACGCTTGGTTGCCATGTCGAGGATCGAATCAGCCACCACGCCGAAACCTCCAACCCCGGCGATGAAGTTCACCCGCCGCCGCCACGCGGTTTGATCGTTGGAATTCTCATAGTCGACGATCTTCTTCACCATCGCACTCACCTCTTCAGGCGTGTCGGCGGTTAACCGCCCGATGGCGACTTCCGGCGTGTGGTCGTCGTCCAGATCGGCGAACCAGTTGTCGGTCGCGATCGCCGCTTCGCTCCCCCAGCGAACATTGACCTTGGCCTTGATCTTTGCGCTGGGGACAGTCACCGCCGCCAAATGTTCATCATCATCGCGCAGCGGGTGATCGTCCCCGACGATTAAGACATGCGTCAGTTTGTCGCCTTTGGCCGCATCGCGAATCGCCTTTCGCATCGCCTCGGGCGATTCAATCTCGCTGAGCACACCAATCTTCCGCCCCTGCGCCGCGCGATGGGCAAACCAGGGCCGCATCGCTTCGTGAAACGCTTCCGGGCAAATGACAACCGTATCGTAGGCCGGCTGCTGCTCAGCGGCGGAGCCAACCATCGGAAGCGCAGCGGCTAGTACCAACCAGACAGAAGCGCATCGAAGACATCGCATCGCGAACGAACCTCTACGGCTGAACCAATTCGACTAAGAGTAACTCTACGCAGTCTAGCGGTCAGATCGGCGGCGGCTCAAGACAAAACAGCACTAGCATGAAAGCAAGGATAGCACTGTTGACCCCGTCTCTGCGGATCTCGGAATTAGATTGACATGATTCAGCGTTCCTTTCAGCACGCCCATTGTTCAATCCTCCGCAATCCGTCAGCGATGCTGTACCCTGACATCTCTTGCGGTGTTGCTCAGGGGGTGCGAGCGGCTACTATGTGGTTGTGGCCTCGAACCTGTCCAAAGTCCCACGACAAGAAATTCAATCTCTGCGACTTGTACTGAAGCAAATGCTCCCGACGGATCCTTACCAGGGCCATTTGAAGGCGGTTGCGGGAGCGACCTCCGCGATTAGCCTGTCCACTTTGTTGAAGAACGCGTCGTGTCGGTCAATTTTCGCCGAAGATAAATCGCAGGCCGGCTGCCTCAGAAGGGGATGCTCTGGAACGGACAGACACGAATCTCGACGGACTTTCTGCGTTGCCAGTATCAGCACGGGAAAACCATTGAAGGGAATAGGCTGCGAGGTTGCTTCTCCAAAACTGTCGCACATTGCGCCAAAGGCGGCAGCAAACTTTTCGTCGTCGCCCCAACCGGCCAACACCTTTTTGTACGGAGCCTCGCACTCCGATTGCAAGTCATTCAGAATCGCCTCCTGCCCGGGCTGTTTAGCTCCTTTTGACAGCAACCAGTAGAGAAACAGCGACAGCGTGAACGGAACCATTGCCCCGCCATCGAGATTGATCGGACGCAATTCGGGCTTCATGAAAAAAGCAAGCAACCGTTTACCAGCCCAATGCGCAAAGTCGTCCTCATCGAACGCGAATGCTCCCGTCAGGGAATAACAACCGTATTCCTTATTCACCGTTGGAATCTCATATTCCGGTGTCTGCCCGGCGTCTATCTGCCCTTGAATCCAGTCTCCCTCGGTCTGATCGATGTGCATTTGATAGGCAACGTAGCGCCAGGCGCGATACAACTTGGATACTCCCG
This sequence comes from uncultured Planctomycetaceae bacterium, assembly GCA_937967755.1. Classification (GTDB taxonomy): domain Bacteria; phylum Planctomycetota; class Planctomycetia; order Pirellulales; family Pirellulaceae; genus CALBTA01. Next base: position 4,121 of record CALBTA010000294.1, read on the forward strand.
CATCAATCGCACCGTCGTGGCACTCCGCCAGCCCGGTTAGTCCAACCGGCAATCGGCAACGACTCAATTGATAGGCAGCCAAAGGGTAGTCCTCCTCTTCTAACTCATCGAAGACCTCTTCTGAAACTCTCTTTCACGATCCTTGCTATTGTGGTCGCATTTTAGCAAGTCGCCGGGACCAAATCGCAACCGGGGCGACTCAGATCGTCGACGTGACTCGGGAAAGCGTGTAGCCCAATCTCCGCTAACCCCGATTACAGCCTTTGTAACCGGCTCGACTAACTTGCGTGCCTACGAAGCGCCTTTACGAACACAAGGACGTTTGACCGGCTTGAGCGTGGGCTTTAAACTTGCCGGTTTGGGGATTCTCCACCAACGGGTGCGTGTTTTTGGTCAACTCGGCGGGTGTATGAACGCATCGGATTCGAAAAAGACAACTAAGGCAGAAGAGCGGGCGGAAGATGCGCGCGAGCCTATCGAAGCTTCCGCAGCCGAGCATCAGTCGGCGGGTGACCGTGGGCTGTTGGCGGAAATTTTGGAAGGTGTTTACCGGGCTGAGGGGCAGACCGCCCAGGGCTTTGCGGCGATTCGGTCGCGGCTGGAGTTGATTGAACAACGGCTGGGAATTGCTGGCGAGACGCTGGCTGCCGAAGAATCGGGGGAGGTGCCAGTTAGTGAACCATCAAGCCCTCCGGAACAAGACGATATGATGCCTCCGCGTGAGGTGTTGGCGGAAGTTGTTCCGGAACGGGCTGCCACTGGCGAAGCCGCAGGCGGTGCGGAGCAAGGGCTTCCGCCGATGGCGCAGTCGGTCGCGCCAGTGCCGCAGCCGACGCAGCCAGTACAAGATGTTCGCCCCGTGGCGACGGCTCAATCCGCTTTGCCGACAGGCGGAGAGTTGGAGGCGATTCTGTTCGGGCAAGATTTGGCCGCCGATGCCAGCCTGTCTGCCAAACGGCAAGATTTTCTG
>CALBTA010000295.1 GCA_937967755.1 uncultured Planctomycetaceae bacterium
GGCTTCGTCGATTCGGTTGAGCCTGGCCAATTGTTGAGCGGCCATGAAGAACGCCGGCACGTACGGATTTTCATCCTTCGTCAACGCGTGGAGGCCCCCGAGGCTGGCATCATGATCACCCTCCTTTTCCTGCTCCATCGCCAGGCTGTATCGCAAGAACGTATCGCCGGGATCGTCGGCTAGCATGGCTTCGATTTTTTCGCGTCGTGTGGACATGTGCTGTCAGTTCTTGCTGTTGATTGACGGGCGGTCGGCATGCCGCAGACCGCTAAATGTGCGGGTATTGCATCTTCCCATACGAGACAGTTTCCCTATTTTACGCAACTGGAATTCTTCCCGGAAATCGTCAAAGTCGGCTCAATCGTCAATAGCCCAACCGACGATAACAGATTGCGCGAAGTGTAATGCGCCCGCTCCGTCCACGGAAGGACCCCGGCGGCAACCCCAGGGAAGGATCTGAAATGCGTCATACGATTTTCATTCCAATCGCCTTGATCCTGATCGCCGTGACGGCGGTCGCCATCGTCCGCGCCCAGCAGTGGAGCCCGTGGGCGGGGCAGAATATCGGCGGCGGGCAGCCGGCCGTGACGACGGATAATTCCCAGCAGGCGCTGGCGAACCGGCCCAACCGGATCCAAGCGCCCGAGGCTACGCCGCTTCCTTCGCGTTTTGCCGCCGGCGGCAATCCGCAATACGGGCAACCAATGCCGCAGCGAAGCCATTTCACGCAGACGCCTGCGCAGGCACCGGTGATGATTGAAAATCACTTTGCGACCGATCCGAACTACGGGCGGTCTATCCAGCCAGTGATTCAAACGCAGGCCACGCAGACTTCGCCAAGTGATGCAGGGCAACCGGCGCAGCCGGTTCAGCCCGCCATCGGGCAGCAGGAAACTTCGCGCCGCAGTCCCAGCGGGCAGGCGATGACCGCGAACGTTAGCGACGGAACTCCCGGCCATTTGGCGCAAGCGACTTCAACGATTCCAGACTTGAACAAAGAAACCGAAGACGGCAACGACCGGATGTCGGGGCCGACTTCCCGCCGCCCTTGGTCGCTGCGCCAGCCTTTGACCGAAGCGGAAGGCCAACCCGAACTTGCCACCGATGATCGCACGGGCGAAGAACCTCCGCGTTTGGCACAGCGCGAAGATCAACCGAGTTTGCCGCCGCTAAATATCGAAGGCGATGGCCCGGCCCCGGTTGTCCAAGGTGAAAACGCCAACCCGCAAGTGAACGCCAACGCCGGCGATCTGCTCTTCCAAGCCGAAGCGCCTGTGCTGTCGGTGACGTTGGCCGGGCCGGCGAAGATCGGTGTTCGTAAATCGGCCGAGTACGTGATCAACGTCAAGAACGACAGCCGCGTCGAAGCCGAAGATGTCGTCGTCAGCCTCGACCTTCCCGGCTGGGCCGAAGTGACCAGCAGCGAAGCCACGTTGGGCGCCGCCCGTCATGAAGCGCAGATCGGCGAAGGCAACCGCATCAAGTGGAGCGTATTCCGCCTGGAAGCCGGCACGACTGAAACGCTGAAGCTGAAGATCGTCGCCCGCGAGAGCCGCTCGTTCGAATTGGCGGTGAACTGGACGCACGCGCCGAAGACGCACATCGCCCGCATCGAAGTCCAAGAGCCAAAATTGGAAATGGCGCTGACCGGGCCTCGCGACGTGCTGTACGGCGAGTCGAAGACCTACACGATCACCGTCGCGAACCCCGGCAGCGGGCCGGCTGAGAACGTGGTGATCAACCTGCTGCCGATCGCGCCCGGGCAAGACAAGGCTGGTGTCAGTAATCTGGGAACGATCGAACCGGGCGGACGCCGCTAGATCGAAATCGATCTGACCGCGCGGCAAGCGGGCTATTTGGAACTTCGCGTGCAAGCCTTCGCCGATGGCGGCCTGCGAAGCGAAGCGGCCGAGCAGATTCACGTTCGCCGCGGGGCGTTGGAAGTCGTCGTCGGCGGACCGGAAGTGAAGTACGCCGGCACGCTGGCCGCTTACCAGGTGCGGGTTTCCAATACCGGCGATGCCCTGGCTGAGAACGTCACGGCCGAAGCGGTGCTGCCGCGCAACGCCAGCTTCGTCAGCGCCAGCGACGGCGGCCAGCTTCAAGAAGCACAGAACCGGGTGAAGTGGGCTGTCGGGGCGCTGCGGTCCGGCGCGACGCGGGTGTTCGAGGTCCGTTGCGTGTTGGCTGAAGCCGGCAGCAATCGCGTGGAAGTCGTCTCCACCGCCGATGAAGATTTGACCTCCGCAGCGCACTGTGTGACCAGCGTCGAAGCCCTAGCCGATTTGAAATTGCTGATCAACGATCCGCAAGGCCCGTTGCCCGCGGGCGAGCCGATGGTTTACGAAGTCCGCATCATCAACCGCGGCACGAAGGCGGCCGACGGCGTGCAAATCGCTTCGTTCTTCTCCGAAGGCATCGAGCCGCTTTCGGTCGAAGGTGGCCGGGCGGAAATCGGCATCGGGCAAGTGGTGTTCACCCCGATTCCGCGCATCGCCGCCGGGCAAGAGATCGTGTTCCGTATTACCGCGAAGGCGGAAACCGGCGGCAACCATACGTTCCGCACACAGGTCGTTTGCACCAAACCGGAAACTACGTTGGCTGCCCAAGAGACGACACGTTTCTACGGCGGCATCGCTGCACGGCAATATCAAGACGATCGCCCGCTCAATCAGCGGCCAGCGGAAGCAACATTGACGCCGCCCCGTTTCGAGGAACGCCGATGATCAAACTGACTCGACTCGACGGCGAGGCGTTCATCCTCAACGCCGAATTGATTCGCTACGTCGAATCGCGCCCCGACACCTACGTCACGCTGACCACCGGCGAGCGTGTCGTCGTCGGCGAAACGATGGACGACGTGGTGGAATTGGCAATCGGGTATCAGCAGCAGAAACAGTTGATTCCGAAAGCGGCGACGGCGTGAAGGGGTGACAAGGTGACAGGGTGACAGGGTGACTAGGTGAGCGGGTAAATCAGGGCATCGATTGCTGAAAACTGAAAACCGAAAACTGAAAACTTACCTATGGATATCTCCTCTGTCATCGGACTGCTACTGGCCATCGGCCTGATTTTGGCGGCGATTTTGACCGCTGAAGGCTCGCAGCTTTCGGCATTCGTCGATTTCCCGTCGTTGATGGTCGTAGTCGGCGGTGCGATTGCAGCGGGCATGATCTGCTTTCCGCTCGGCAGCATGTTGAAGGCCCCCGGAGTGGCCATGAAGGTCTTCCTCAACAAGAACCCCAACGTTGCCGCGTTGATCACGCAACTCGTCAGCCTGGCCGAAACCGCTCGCCGCGATGGTTTGCTCGCTTTGGAAGCCCGCGTTGATGAGATCGACGACAAGTTCATCAAACTCGGCGTGCAAATGGCGGTTGACGGAACGCGGCCCGAGGTGATTGAAGATATCTTGCGTACCGAAATGGACGCCATCGCCACGCGCCATAAGAGCGGCAAGGCGGTGATGGATCAAATCGGCCGCTTCGCCCCGGCGTATGGAATGATCGGAACGTTGATGGGGCTGATCATCATGCTCGGCAACATGTCCGACCCGTCTTCAATCGGGGCGGGGATGGCGGTCGCGCTGATCACCACGCTGTACGGGGCGATCGTCTCGAACGTGATCTTCCTGCCGTTCGCCGAAAAGCTGGGCTTCATCAGCAAGCAAGAACTGATCGCGATGGACATCACCATGCGCGGCATCATGGCGATTCAAGCCGGGGAAAACCCGCGCGTCGTCGAGCAAAAGCTAAACACCTTCCTGCCGCCGAAGCTGCGCGCCGGCTCGCAGGAAGCCGCTTAGGGGACCGTCGCCGTGGATCAAGAAGAAGATGAAGGTGGCGGCATCCCGGAATGGGTGGTGACGTTCGGCGATATGATGTCGCTGCTGCTGACGTTCTTCATCATGCTGGTGTCGCTCAGCGAGATCAAACAAGACGATCAGTACCAGGCGTTGATCGAATCGATCCGCCAACAGTTCGGTCACGACGCGTCGGTGTCGAGTTTGGTCCGCGGCAACTCGAAGCCGCGCAACAGCCGCCTCGCCCACATGGCAACGATGGGCCGTGCCCGGCGTTACAACATGATGCGCGGCGGCGACAAGGTGCAGGCACCCGTCGGCGACCACCCGCGGGTGCGGATCGTTCGCCCCGGCACACGCACGATTGTGGGCAGTGTGTTGACCTTTGCCGAAGGTGAGATTCTTCTTACCGAGTCGCACAAGATTGATCTGCAACGTCTGGGGCAAGAGTTGGGCGGCAAGCCGCAGAAGGTCGAAGTCCGCGGTCATACATCGGGCCGCCCACTGCCCGATGGCTCGCCGTACTCCGACCATTGGGATCTGGCGTACCGCCGGGCCAAGGTGACCGCTTCGTTCTTGATCGAAGATATCGGCATTGACCAGGAACGAATTCGCATCGCCGTTGCCGGCCCGCACGAACCTTATACGCTCGCCGAAGATGCCGATCTGCAGAAGCTGAACCCGCGGGTGGAAGTCTACCTGCTCGACGAAGTATCGAACGATCTTTCCGGAACGGCCGACGAGCGCGACCGGCGCTTCACCGGCGAAAACGAAGCCGATCCGCCAGCAGCTAGCTCCACGGGCGAAGCACCGGAAGTGGGTGCGGCGGAAGACGCTTCGCCGTGAATGCAAAAATTGAAGTGGAAGGCAAACAGGGCTAGCAGCCTGCGGGCGAACGGAGTGTTTCACGGGGACGTAGAACGACCAGCAGTTGCCCTCGTCAGCGAGGGCGGATTGTTCTACTTTTCGCAAGCGAATCCCGTGTCCCTCTATCTTCCATTTGATGCAATGAAGCCGCTACTCAGTGTCGTTTTGCTTGGGGCAATCGCCGCCATCGCACACGCCCAGCCAATTCAACCGCCCATCGCGCGGCCGCAAGCGAGCGCGGCGGCTCAAGGTACGATTCCCCCGCAGCAACGGCAATTCCGCTGGCAAGAGCCGCATGCGGAAACCGCTCGTCAAGCGCTGCACGCCAACGACGGCCTCACACCGGAAGAGCGGACGAACATCTTCGTTTATGAAAAGTGCAACCGCAGCGTCGTTCATATCACCACGCTAACCGTGCGGGCTGATTTTCTGTTCCGCGAAGTGCCGTCCGAAGGTGCCGGGTCCGGCAGTGTCTTGGACAAAGCCGGGCATATTCTCACCAACGAACACGTCATTGAGAGTGCTCGCGAAATCGTGGCGACTCTTTCTGATGGCAACAGCTACCCCGCGAAACTGGTCGGCGTCGATTCGGTGAACGACATCGCCGTGCTGAAGATCGATGCGCCGCAAGAGGTGCTCTTCCCGGTTGAATTCGGCGACTCATCGCGGTTGCGGGTCGGGCAGAAGATCTACGCCATCGGCAACCCGTTCGGGCTGGAGCGAACCATGACGACCGGCATCATTTCCAGCCTGAACCGCACGTTGCCTTCGCGCAGCGGGCGGTTGATGAAGCAGATCATTCAGATCGATGCGGCGCTCAACCGCGGAAATTCCGGCGGCCCGCTGCTCGACAGCCGGGGGCAGTTGATCGGAATGAACACCGCCATTGCCAGCACCACCGGGCGAAACACCGGCGCTGGTTTCGCCGGCGGTTCCAGTGCGATCCGCCCGGTTGTGCCGCTACCGCTTCC
>CALBTA010000296.1 GCA_937967755.1 uncultured Planctomycetaceae bacterium
CCCAAACCAAATTGCGACCCCCTCGCTGCACTTCAAAAACTTGTGTGCCTACCATGCGCTTGACATGCATGGGAATATATGTATACTATACACCTACTCGGACTTACAGAGAGCACAGACGTAGTCACAAGCTGCCAGCTTGTTGAATGAAGCGGCTGAATGTTGATTGCAGCGGCGAAGCGAACTGCGGCTGGCATTTGGAATGAAGCGATTTAGCGGGCAAGCTGGCAGCTTGCCGCTACGGGGGTTTTGCAACACGCGCGTTGCACATAGGCGTGCAACGCGCGACACTTTTGGGGCCCCCTGAGGGCCGGCGAAGTGTTGCACATTAGACGTTTATGCGCAGCGCGCGTGTTGCAAAACCTCGCTTCAGAAATAGCCGTGATGTTACAACTTCGCGGCGACGAGGCGGTGTTCGTGTTAGAATCGGGCTGTCCAAATCAGGGGAGGGTTATCATGCTTCATCGTCGACATCTTCTTGCCGCGTTCGCCTGTGCCATTGGGTTGGTGCTGACCGGCGGATGGGACTGGAGTTTTGCAAATGGGGAAGAGTTCACCCAGCAGCAGTTCGAGCAGTTGCATGCCGAACTGCAGCATGGCGATGCGCCGTGGCGGACGATTCCCTGGAAGATCGATCTGCTGGATGCGCAGCGAACGGCCGCTGCGGGAGGGAAGCCAATTTTCATCTGGGCCATGGATGGGCACCCGTTGGGCTGTACGTGAAACAACGGCGTGCTCGACCGTGAGTCGACCTTCGCGGATGAACAGATCGTGGCGATGCTGAAGACCGACTTTGTGCCGGTCGCCATCGATCAGGCTTACCAGCGGCGGCAGAAGGATACCCAGGGCGAATTCTACCGCAAGCTGGCGGGGCAAGGGCCGCGCAACAACTTCAACGGCACCACCCAAGGGTTTTACATCGGCACGGCGGCCGGAAAGCTGTTGCTTTACAACAACAACCGTGACCCTGAAAAGGTTCGCCGGTTGATGCGGCAGAAGTTGGAAGAGTTTGCCAAATCGGGCGATGGTGAGCGCCGTGTCGAAGGCATTGAGGCCACTACGATTGATCCACGGTACAATCCGACGCCGCCTGAGGGTGGGCTGGTCGTTCGCGTGCACGCGAAAGTGCTGGATGGTTACGAACCGACGACCGACCGCTGGCGGGCAATTTTTCAATCCGCCCTTTCCCGTGACAACTTGTGGATCACCAAGGGCGAGCACCAGGCCATTGCCGATGGCGAGATTCCCAAGGCGTTACAACGGCGGATTGCCCGGTATCATCTGGTTGACAACACACGCGGCGAACCGCCGATGTGGCGCGAGGATGAAGTTCGCGAGTTGAAGATGGAGATCAACGACGGAGTTCTGACTGGCAGCGTGACCTTGGCGACCGAAGACGGCAGCCGCGGCTACGAGGCTGAACTTCGTGGAGAGATCGAAACAAAAGAGGGCCGGGTCACGAAGTTCGATCTGGTCGCGCTCGGCAAATTTCACGGCCAAGGGCGGTATACGCGCGGCGCACCCGAAGGAAAGTTCCCGCTGGCCGTCGGCTTCACGTTAGCCGACGGCAACGACGTCGCCGACCGCGTTCCACCGCAGGGATCGCGCGGTTGGGTGGATGGTTA
>CALBTA010000297.1 GCA_937967755.1 uncultured Planctomycetaceae bacterium
CGTGCCGGTATTCTTCGATACGGTTTTTTACCTGCTCGTTCCGCTGGCCCGTTCGCTGCACCGCAAAACCGACAAGGACTACCTGAAATACATTTTGGCAATCGGGGCGGGCGGCGCGATTACGCATACGCTCGTTCCCCCGACACCAGGCCCGTTGGTGATGGCGGCGCAGCTTGAAGTGAGTTTCGGCACGATGATGATGGTCGGTGCAATGGTCGCGTTGCCGGCTGCGTTCGCCGGATTGATGTTTGCGTTCTTCGCGCAGAAACTTATGCCCGTTCCGATGCGGCCGATTCCCGGCATGACCGAGCCGGAGCCGCTCAAAGACGATCAACTTCCGCCATTGTGGCTGGCGCTGCTGCCCATCGTGTTGCCAGTGCTGATGATTTCCAGCGACACAATTTGTACCACGATGGTCGACAACGGTTACGAAAACCTCAAACGTTTCACGCCGTACACCGCCATCGTCGGAAACCCTTCGCTGGCCTTATTGGTGTCCGGCGTGATCGCCATTTGGATGGTCGCGTTCCAGCGAAAACTGGATCGCAACGAAACAGCCAAGCTGGTCGAAGTCTCACTAATGAGCGGTGGTGTCATCATCCTCATCACAGCCGCGGGTGGTGCGTTCGGACAAATGTTGAAGGTCGCAGAAGTGGGTGAGGCGATCAAAAGCCTGTTTGCCATCAGCGAAGACGGCAGCGGCGCAGGCATCATGTTTCTTCTTTTGGGCTTTGCGATTGCCGCGGTGTTGAAGGTCGCCCAGGGCAGCAGCACGGTCGCGATGATTACCGGCAGCGCCATGATGGACGGCATCGCCCAACCGGAATTGCTAGGGTTCAATCCGGTCTACTTGGCCACCGACATCGGCGGCGGGTCGCTGGTTGGCAGTTGGATGAACGACAGCGGCTTCTGGATTTTCGCCAAGATGGGCGGGCTGACCGAAACCGAAGCCCTCAAGAGTTGGACCGTGATGTTGGTCATCCTCGGCGTCATCAGCTTCGCCATAAGCATCATCCTGGCGATGGTGATGCCGATGGTGTAATGGCTGATTGAATCTCTCTGTTAATAAGTGAGCCAGCAAAAAGCGCTATTCCTCGACCGCGTACCGGTAGTACGCTTCCAGGCAGAGTGCGCCCATCGCGGTGCTGTAGACGCGGCCGCCGTAGCCGCCCCAGGTGGTGTCGGCCGGGTCCCAGCTTCCCAAATTGCGGCCATCCTTGCGCTGTTTGGGAAGCAACTGCGTTTGCAAGTCGGCGTTCCAGCGCTCCCAGCGGGCGTCGCCAAGTTGGTGCAGGGCGAGCGTTCCGTAGTACCAGTAATACAAGTTGGCTGTCCCGCGCGATGGGCGGCGGAGGTCGAGGTAATTGGCCGCTTCTTCAACCGCCGGGTCGTCACGACCCAGGTCGAGGAAGAACCGGCAGCATAGGCTTTCGGCGGTCATCGTGGCGGAAGTTTCTTCCTTCGGGCGGTAGCTGGCCAGCCCGCCGTGCCGCCCCGTGCCGCAACGTGACATGAATTTCAACATGCCGGCCCGCGTCTTGGCGGGAATTTCGATGCCGGCGGTGTCGGCCGTTTTCAGGGCCATCACTTGCCAACCGAACTGGCTCATGTCGCCTTCGTCGCCGGGGCGGTACCGCCAGCCGCCGTCGGTCGAATGCTGCGTGGCCAGCGTGTAGCCGACGGCCCGCTCGACCCAGTACTTCAAGCGTTCGTCTCCGGTGAGGGCGTACGCCTCGGCGATTGCCAGCGTGGCCATGCCGTGGCAATACATTTGGGCGAAGACCTTGGAATCGCCCACCATGTTGCCGTTGCGCGCTTGCGAGCGCAGCAAGAATTCCAGCCCATGCTGAACATGCTTGCGGTATTCGCCTTCGAGGTGCGTGTTGCCAGCCGCCATGAAGGCCAATACGGCCAGCGCGGTGACACCCGTGTCGGCGTTGGCACCCGCCCCCTTGCGATCGTGGCCGAAGACGCGGGTTTCGCGGCCGGCGTTGTGCTTGTCGGCATCCCACCGCCCGTCGGCCGACTGGTTGGCGGCCAGCCACTTGAGCGCCGCGTTGACAGCCGCCTCGGTCCGTTCGTTTCCGCCGTGGCGCTGCGCGGCGGCGCTGCGGTCGACGGCGACGCGAAGCTGGTAGATGCTGGGCAGCGGCTTGCCGTTGGAAAGCCGCCGCGGGCTGGCGGTGCGCGTCGGGCCGGCGGCATCGCTGCCGTGGGTATCGGCGGTTCCCGCGCTGGCGTGGTCCCCTTCGCCGGCAGCACCGCTGGGCGTAGCGTTGGTCGCATCGCCATCGCCGCCGGGGGAATCGGTGGCGGCCGCCAGTTCGTCGGGAATGGGCTGCCCCGGCGCGACCGCCGGCCGGTTCACATCGCCGACTCCCGGCAGGGTGCGGTTGATGGTCGCGTCGGTCACATCTTCGCGAGAGCGGATGGCGTCGGCCGGATCGGATGTGTCGGCGTCGATCAGCCGTTGCACGTCGGTCGTCGCTTGCGGTTGGCGGGGGGCGTCCGACTGCCGCGGGCGGAAGACTTGCGTGTCGTCGCCGACAATGCGATTGGGGCGGGCCGCTTCATCGGCCCGCGGGCCGCTGGGCGTTGTATCTTCGCGGCGCTCGGCTTTGGGAACTTCGATCTGCGGCGAGGCGGCCCCCGTGGTTTGGTTGTGAATGCTCTTGATTGGCTGGGGCTGATCGCCGTGAATGCGAACGGCTTCGGCCATCGCCGTTTCGGTCGGAACGCCGGTGTGAACTTCCGGCGAAAGATTATCGGTCCGCTCGGGCGCGGCCTCTTGCGCGTCAACCACCTGACGGGCCAGCGCCAGGTCATCGGGTAACAACGGCGACTCGTTGGAAGGGTTATCCCAACGGGGAACATCCTTCATCGCGTCGTCGTGGCTGCGGAAGGGATCGTCACGCAACGTCACCGAGACGATGTTGTTCTCGGGGCCGAACTTTCGTTCCAGCGTGGTCATGTAGGCGTGGCCCACCAGCAAGATGTGCGCGAACAGCGAAAGGAACACGCACTTCGAAAGCGGCGTGGTGCGCAGGAACGTCAGCAACCCGATGGTCACTCCGGAAAGCAAGACCCACAGCGCCGTCCACACGATTTTGTAGGCGTGTTCGCCGAGCAGATCGGTGATGAAGGTGAATTCCGGCATTTAGGGTGCGTCCTCCGCCATGCGTACGGCGATGCCCATATCCGCGATGCCCGCCTGACGAACGGCGCTGAGGGCGTTGGCGACGTTTTGAAACTCGCCCTTGGCGTCGCCCCGAATGATCACGCCCAGGTCTTTGTACTGCTGCCGGCCGGCGGCCAGTTGGTTGGTCAGTTCCGAAAGCGTAACGACCTGCTGATCAAGCGTGATCTGCCCGTTACGGGCGACGTTGACAATCTTCCGCTCGGGCGCGGCGGTCATCGGCGTGCCGGCGTCGGCGACCTGTGGGACTTCCACTTCCAACTGCTTCTCCACCTCCACCAACTGCGCACCAACGAGAAAGAAAATCACGATCAGAAACGTGACGTCGATCATCGGCGTCAGGTTGAGCG
>CALBTA010000298.1 GCA_937967755.1 uncultured Planctomycetaceae bacterium
GACTGGACAGAATCCACAGCAAGTTGCGATTCAAGAGGGCGAAGCCGCAAGCGGCGTTCCGGAAAGTATTTCACAGACGCTCATTCGGCTCGCGGCGAACGAAAAAGTTGCAGACGCCGACCACGACGCGGCCCGCGATTGGTTTGCCGCAACGCTTCCGCAGTTTCAGAAGCTGAAAGGCGATGTTGACAAGCTCAACGCACAAGGGCCGACAGTTGCCGGAGGGCAGAAGGTCAAAGTGATGGTCACCAGCGAAGGCCTGCCGAAGATGAAGCACCACGCCGACGGCCGCGGCTTCACACATTTCTATCCGAAGTCGTTTTACCTGAAGCGCGGTGACGCCAACCAGAAGCAAGGGGAAGCTCCGGCTAGTTACTTGCAAGTTCTAATGCGCAGCGACGCGGGGACAGCCGAATCATCTGCTGCACAGAACCCGGTCGCTTTGGCGGGTCAATGGGAAGTCGAGCCCCCCAGCGGTTGGCGAACATCGTACCGCCGCCGGTCGCTCGCCAACTGGATGACCGATACCGAACTCGGCGCGGGGCATTTGCTCGCCCGCGTGATTGTCAACCGCGTTTGGCACTTGCACTTCGGCCGCGGCCTAGTTCCCACGCCGAACGACTTCGGCAACCAAGGCGAAGCGCCCTCGCACCCGGAATTGCTCGATTGGCTGGCGGCTGATTTTATCGAACATGGCTGGAAGCTGAAGCGGCTGCACCAGCAGATTTTGACCAGCAGCGCTTACTTGCAATCTTCCGATTTCGACGATGCCAAGGCGAAGGTCGATCCCGACAACCGTTTACTGTGGCGGTTCACTCCGCGGCGGCTGGAAGCCGAGATCATTCGCGACGCCATGCTCGCTGCCAGCGGGCAGTTAGACAGTACAATGTTCGGTAAGGGGACGCTCAGCGAAGGGATGAAACGCCGCAGCGTTTACTTTTTCATCAAGCGCAGCAAGCTGATCCCGATGATGCAACTGTTCGATCAGCCTGAACCGCTGGTCAGCCAAGGCAACCGCCCGGCGACCACCATCGCCCCGCAGGCGCTGATGTTCATGAACAACCCGCACGTCCGCGGCTACGCCGGGGCGCTGGCGAACCGCATTGCGCCGAAGGAAGATGCGACGATTGACGATGCGATCGAGCGGGGCTATCTAATTGCAGTTTCCCGCCAACCTTCAAAGGCAGAGCTTGCCGACAACATCGCGTTCGTACAGTCGCAAACCGAATCGTACCAGGAAGAAAACAAACCCAACGCCAGGCAACTCGCGCTCGCCGATTTTTGCCAGGTGCTGTTTAGTTTGAATGAGTTTGTGTTCATCGAGTAAAATAGCGGGAAGAAGTTTCATCGCCCCGTGTGGGCAATTAAGAAGTCTTGAGTAGCAAAATGCCGTCACCATTTCCCGGCATGGATCCGTACTTGGAAGGCTCGTTCTGGACGAGTTTTCACGCGCAGTTGGGCAGCGAAGTATCACGCCAACTCTCGCCGAAGGTGCGCCCGAAGTACACGGCAATGACGGTCCAGCGGTTCGTGATGGATGATCCCGAAGACGTGGCGATCTCTACCTCCAGTATCTATCCCGACGTCGCTCTCGCGGAACATGGCAGCGGTGCACCTGAGCCTCACGCGGCGAGTATCGCAGCTCCCGTCGAGTTAGACACGGTGATGCCCGAACGCGTGCCGCACTATTCAGTTGAAATTCGCGATGCGGCCAACCGACAATTGGTCACCCCGATTGAAATCCTTTCCCCAACGATCAAACGTGGCGAAGGCCGGCAAGAATATCTCAGCAAGCGGCGGCGAATTCTCTTGAGTTCTTCACACTTGGTTGAAATTGACTTGCTCCGAACTGGTACACGGCTGCCCGTTCGGGGCGAACTTCCCGCCGCGGACTACTTTGTTTTCGTCAGCCGCGAAGAGCGGCGCCCGATGACGCACATTTGGCCGATCAGCGTGCGAGATGTGCTGCCCGACATCCCGGTGCCCTTGTTGGAACCCGACGCGGATGTGGTGTTGGAATTGCAGCTTGCCTTCGACACGATTTACGACGCGGTCGGATACAGCATGGCCATCGACTACGGCCAACCACCCGAGAGGCCACTCTCGGAAGTTGACACGGCTTGGGCTAAAGAACTAATTCAAAGCGGGAAAGAGAGCAGTAAATGAAAACGACACCGCCGCCTTCGCTGATCAACCGCTCCCGGCGAGTACTCCTGAGGCGCGCCGGTGCCGGTGCCGGCCTCTTGGGCCTGGCAACGTTATTGCGGGATGAAGGTTTGCTCTCGCCCGCGGCGCAGGCGGCGACAGTTAACCCGCTCAACCCGCTGGCTCCGCGGCCGGGGCATTTCGCGCCCAAAGCGAAGCGGGTGATCTGGCTGTTCATCAACGGCGGGCCGAGCCATGTGGACACCTGGGACTATAAGCCCGAGTTGATCAAGCGGGATGGCCAGGAGCTTGAAGGCTTTGATAAATTCACCGGCTTCTTCGCCGGCAGCGTCGGCCCATTGATGAAGTCTCCGTTTGAGTTCAAGCAACACGGCGAATCAGGCAAATGGGTTTCCAGCCTGTTCCCGCATCTGTCGCAGCACGTCGACAAGATGGCATTCGTCCATTCCGGTTTCACCAAGAGCAACAACCACAGCCCCGCGCTGTTCATGATGAACAGTGGGCTGCCGCGGCTAGGCTTCCCGTGCGTCGGCTCCTGGGTGACGTATGGGCTGGGCAGCGAAAGCCGCGACCTGCCTGCGTTCGTGGTGTTTTCCGACCCGCTGGGGCGCGGCTTGCCCAAAGGCTATTCGTTGAATTGGAGTTCGGGCTTTCTGCCGAGCGTGTACCAAGGGACCTGGTTGAAGCCCTCTGGAGATCCGATCGACAATTTGAACCGTCCCGCCGATCTGAACGAGAAGCGGCAGCGGCGGCAGCTCGATCTGCTGGCGAAGCTCAACCGCCAGCACGCGGAAGAAAACCCGGCCGAGAAAGAACTGGCCGCCCGCATCGAAAGTTTTGAACTGGCCTACCGCATGCAATCGGCCGCGCCGGAAGCCCTTGATGTCGATCAAGAGCCGAAGAACATCCAAGAGCTTTATGGTTTAAACAACAAGAAGTCGGCACACTTCGCCCGTCAGTGTCTGATCAGCCGGCGCCTGGTGGAGCGCGGCGTGCGGTTCGTGCAGATTTATTCCGGCGGCATGGAGAACCAGCGCAGTTGGGACGGCCATAACGACATTCAAGGCAACCACAGCGGGTTCGCCGCCGAGAC
>CALBTA010000299.1 GCA_937967755.1 uncultured Planctomycetaceae bacterium
ACGCGCGGATGCAGCTATGCGAGTCCACGACAACCGCCAACCCCAGCGCCGCCCAATCGCGTGCGCCCGTCGTCAAGAACGGCCGCGGCGTTAGGTTCAGCAAACCCAGTACCAGAAAGTAAATCGCCAACGGCCCCAGGGCGATTGAGATATGCAGTGCGTCCATCGGTTTACCTTGGGGCCTGTTTGTTCCGTTATCGGCTTTCGTCACCGTGGTTTACATTACCATTATGCTCGTTTGATTCTAACCGCTTCAGTCGGGCAACTTCTTCCTCCAATTCGGCACGTTGGGCGACGAACTGGCTGTTAAGCCGGCTGAAGTGATCGCGGGTGCTCCAAATATCGGCGGCTGCCAAAGCGAGCAAGCAAAAAACCACGGCCGCCGCGACCGACCAATAGCCCAATTGAAAATAGGCATCGTCAATGTAAATGCCACCGGCACAGAACAGACCCAGCAATATCATCAGCCCGCTGGCGAGCATCCGGCGGCGAAACTGCCGCTGTTGAAAACTCGCGACCTCTTCCAACGGCTCGCCGGCCCGTTGCCGCCGCTTCGTGGCCCAATGCTGAAACATCAAACCGACGCCCGCCATCATCAGCAATGCTCCCAGTATCAAGCCTCCCATGCCATTTTTCCTCGATGCCGAAAACCCGAACCGGTTCGGGCCCGCTTGCTGAAAGCCGCCGCCAGATATTAGACTAATGGAAGGTGATTGCCAAAGGCAACCATCGAAGTAACAGGGCAGATTCGCACGAAAGGACCCACCGCGATGCTGATACGATCGATAGCAACTTGCTCTCTCTTGGTTTTGGTTTGCACAACCGGATTGCTTGCGCAAGACGGCCAAACGGCTCCGCCTGATGAGATTGAAATTACCCCGCCCTCTGAGTTGAACCTGGCCGAGCCTTCGGTCGAAGAAGTCGTGCCGGCTCCCCAAGGGCGCGGGCGTTTGCGTGATGCCCTCGGGCGCGACCTGGACCTTGGGCAACTGCGAGAAGAGCTTCGCCCACAAGGACGCCGTTTCATCCGCCGGAACGGTGAGCGCGGCGTGGGCTTCGGGCTTGAGATGGCGGAACGCGGAATCAGCTTCGGGTTGCAATTCGCCAATGGTCAAACGTCGCGAGCCGACCTTCGCGCCTTCGGGCAAGACATGCGCAGCCGTAGCCGTTCATTCGGCATTGAGATGCGAGACGGCGTGTTGGAATTCGGTGAAGAGCTAGGCGGAGAGTTGGGCGAGAGTTCGCCTGCATCAGGTAGCGACCCCGAATTTGAAGAGACGCCCGGCGACATCACGGTCGACGCCCCGCCGGTTCCGTTTGAAGCCAACAAGCCGGTTATTCCCAGCGAAAGCGAAATCTTCGGCCGCGACGTAACTGACCGGGATGTCAAATTCCGCCGCGAGTTTTAGAGGCACGATGCTGCCAAAGCCATAGCCAGCTACTGCGTCGTCCAGCGCGATCCGCCGTTGGCTGGGGCGCTGTAAGCGGGCGCAGGGTTTGTCGATGAGCCATCGCCACGCATGTAGTCGGGCATCTGTCCCGGCGAAGGAGCGGCCAAGTTCCTCGATGCGCCACCCGATGTCGAGCCGTTGAGCGCCGGATTCCTGTATCCGTCAGGGTTGTACGACTGAGGGCTTCCGTAGTTGGTTCCTTGCGACCAAGGGCTGCTGGTGGACGGGTTCGAACCAGTGCTCGCGTCGGAATTGCCTCCCGGCCCGCGACGATAGTCGGCAGCCGAACCGCCGTTGAATCGCATGTCGACTTCACCCACAGCCGCCGGCGGGGTGGAATCAAAACCGTGGCGATGCGATACGGGGTACTCCGACCGCGAAGGCGGACGAGTGACCACTGGTGCCGGAGAACGTTGCGGATACTGAGGCTGGTTGGTTAGTTGCGGAGCACCCAATCGGCCGCGGCCATCGGGCAGCGGCTGGCGCTGCGGAGGTTGATATTGCGGTTGCTGGTATTGGGGTTGTTGAAACTGCGGTGCCGGATTCAATTGGGCCAGCATCGCTCGCGCGGGTTGCAGCGAAGGATCGACTTGCAACGCGACGTTCAACTCTTTCGCAGCTTCATCGTTCATGCCCTTGGCCTTTAACAGGTAGGCCAGGTTGTAGTGCGAAATCGCCTGGCTGTGCACGCTCATCAACTGTTGCAACGCGGCGTCCCGCTGGCCCATTTCCACCAGCACCAACGCCATGTTGTTGCGGTACAGTTTGCTGTCGGGGTCAATTTTCACAGCGCGGCCAATCGATTGCTCGGCCTGCTGTAACATATCGCGGCGGGCATAGCACAGCCCCAGGTCGTTCAGCACCAGCGCGTTATTCGGGTGCTTGCGCAGCGCTCGCTGGTACATATCGGTCGCCGCGACGAGGTCGCCTTCGCGGTGCTTCAAGCGGGCCAGGCCAACCAGCGCGTCCAGGTGATCGGGCTGTGCGGCCAGGGCTTTTTCATAGTGCTCGCGGGCTTGCGGGTACTTGCCTTGCATTTCATAAACGCGGGCCGCCGACACGAATACGCCCGATTCCATTCCCACCGTGGGCTTGTTGTCCAGCCGAACTGGATCGGGCGCGGCGACTTCACGCGGCTTAATCCGCATCGCTTCGCCAGCGCTTGTCGCGGCCGACCAAATGCGGCTGCCAAACGGCGTTGTGTTCCTGGCAACGCGCGGCGTACTGCCGGCGGGCGACGTCGGTGCCGGCATCGTCACGCTCGGTTGCGGAGCCAATGGCGAGGGCGCAAAGGTCGTCTGGCTTGAAGTGGGTGCGGTATGCGGCGTGCGCGAAGAGGAAGATGGAGCATCCTTTTTGAACCAAGACAGGTTCTTGATCCTGGAACCCCAGCCGCTGTTTTGTGCATCGGCGACAGCACAACAGAGAATCACGCCCGACATCGCCAATGCAACAAGCTTGAAAATACGCACAACAGCACCTCCCTGGTTTTCTTCGCGTCGCTAGCAAGACGGTTACGCCCCAGCGCGCTTCCACCCCGAAAGACGGCTCCATGGCGCGGTACGCGCGCCGAAAAGACGAAACCGTCCCTTGGCTCATCGACCAGAACCCGAGGGCGGATCAAGCAGAAATTGGAAAGATGTAGCGATTACAACGACTCTAGCTACCAGCGCAACTACTCGTGGCGTTCCAAGACAATCGCTCGTTGGGCTGTGATATGCGGTGTTTCTACTCCCGGCAGCTTAGTGACCGGCCCGACGATGCCAACCTCTTTGCGGAGGTACTCGCGCAGTTTGATTCCGGTCGAT
>CALBTA010000300.1 GCA_937967755.1 uncultured Planctomycetaceae bacterium
GTGCAAATGGCGAGGGAATCCGCGGTGGCCGATTTCGCTGTCGGCAATGCCGCGCCGCAAATGGAAATGGAATTCATGGATGGCGGGGCGTGGGGTGACGATATGGTTGCTGCGACCGCGGAAGCACCGACCGAAGCAGAATCTGGCGCAATTGACCCAACTCCTGAGCCGGGAATTGACACCGGCAAACCCAAGCCCCGCGTCCGCGAGTACTTCCCAGAAACGCTTCTTTGGGCACCACAGGTGGTGACAGACGAAAACGGGGAAGCGTCCCTCGAGATTCCATTGGCCGATTCGATCACCACCTGGCGGTTGACGACCAGCGCAGTTTCGGCAGACGGACAACTCGGCGGGGGGACGGAGCCAATTCGTGTCTTTCAACCCTTCTTTGTCGATCTCGATCTACCCGTGGCGCTCACGCGCAACGATCAGGTCAGCGTGCCGATCGTCGTTTACAACTACCTGGCCGAAGCGCAAACGGTAACGCTCGACATTGAAGCCGGCGACTGGTTCACCCGCGTCAATGCAGCCGGTCAGCCGCTAGAGAACAACGAACCGCTCACGCTCAAGCTGGCCGCGGGTGAGATTCGTTCATTGCATTTGCCTCTGGTCGTGAAGAACGTCGGCATCCAGCACCTGCAAGTCACCGCAACGGGGGCGAAGTATATTGGTGACGCGATTCGGCGTCAGATCGAAGTCATCCCCGATGGGCGTCGCGTGGAAGAAGTCGTTAGTGGCACACTCGACAACCCCGCCGAGATGACGCTATCGCTTCCGGCCAGCGCCATCGAGGGCAGCCCGCGGGCGATCGTCAAGCTGTACCCGACGACCTTCAGCCAACTGGTGGAAGGACTCGATTCGATCTTTCGAATGCCGTACGGCTGCTTCGAACAGACGTCCTCGACGACTTACCCAAACATCCTAGCGCTCGACTATCTCCGTCGGACGAAGACCAACGCTCCTGAGGTGGAAGCGAAGGCCCGGCAGTACATCAACCTCGGCTACCAGCGTCTGGTCAGCTTCGAGGTGAACGGCGGCGGGTTCGATTGGTTCGGCAACCCACCTGCGAACGAAGCGCTGACCGCGTACGGCCTGATGGAGTTCGAAGACATGGCCCAGGTCCATGACGTTGATCCTGACTTAATTCGCCGCACTCGTGATTGGTTGCTGTCAAAGCGTGCCAGCGATGGCCGCTGGAAGGCTGACCCCAACATGCTCAACGACGGTCTGGCCGGTAGCATACTGACCGGTGATGACCTTGACTTGGCGGCTACCGCCTACATCGCCTGGGCGGTGTTCGGCACCGGCGAAGCGAAGGATGAATCGCAGGTGACACTCGATTACCTGCTCGCTCGCGAGCCAGCGACGATCAAGAGCCCCTACCTTTTAGCCCTCATTGCCAACTGCATCGCCGGCATCGACGCCAATCACAAGTCACTTGGCGAGTACCTCGCCCGGCTCGATTCGATGAAACAGCAAAGTGAAGATGGCAAGCAGGTCTTCTGGAAACAAGCCGAAGGTACGCGGACGATGTTCTACGGCGATGGCCGCAGCGGTGATATCGAAACCACCGCGATGGCTGCCTTGGCGTTGATGAAGTCGGGACAGTACACGGCAAGCGTTGCCGGTTCGTTGAAGTGGCTTATTGCCCAGAAGGATCCCAACGGCACTTGGTTCTCCACGCAAGCTACCGTGTTGGCGCTCAAAGCTCTTGTCGAAGGAACCGGCAGCGCGCTGGGGGGTGACAAAGAGCGGAAGATCGAGATCGCCCTCGACGGCACGCTCGCGACCAAGTTCATCCAGCGCGGTGACGAGTTCATCGCCTGCACACCGCAGTGCATCGCGGTCCCGTCGCAGACCGGCGGTGGCGGCACCTTCATCGAGGGCCTGCTCGGCCCGTTCGTCACCATGTTCGCCACGGCCGAGTCGTTCGACGACATCCCGGAGGTCTCCATCACCGAGGAGACCGTGACGGTCGCAGGCCGAAGCGGCATCTGCTTCACGTTCAGCGCCGA
>CALBTA010000301.1 GCA_937967755.1 uncultured Planctomycetaceae bacterium
ACCCGGTTAACGCCGGCCCGATGAGAATCCCCGCCCAGGCATTTTTCTTCTTTCGCTTTGACATGAGTTAGATGGTATTGAACTTTTGGCGAGCGCCACAGTAGATCGCAAGTCCCCGGCGATCAGCAGCGAACTTCGCTTGGCCTAAGGTTTTGCGTCCTCTTTTCACAGGTCTGTTTTCACAGGTCTGGTTGCTAGGGACTGCCGGCCTACTTTACGTAGTTCGCGTTTTTGTAACTTGACTTGCCTGCATGGAACATTTTACAATCATAAGCCGAGGTTGATATTACAGGTACGATCTTCCAACGCCGCCGAGCCGTTTTGCTGTCCAAAATCGACGGCCTCGGAAGACCGTCGTACTAAGAGAGCGCGCTGATGAACCCCAAAACTCTCTCAATTTCCCGACGTACGATTCTGCGCGGACTGGGCGCGGGCATCGCTCTGCCCTATTTGGAGATCATGGGCGGCAAGACGTTGGCGGCGACGCAGCAGCGCGACGACCCGCCGCGGCTGGCCTGCTTTTACATCCCCGGGGCGATCAACCATTACAACTGGTTTCCGGAGGATACCGGTCCCGACTACACGCTCGCCGCTTCGCATCAGCCGCTTGAGCACCACCGCGACAATTTCTCGGTGCTGACCAGCCTGTCGCACATCGAAGGCCGCATCAGCGGGCATGTTCATCCGTACAACTGGCTGACCGGGCATAACATCAACCTGAACCCCGGTTCGATTACCAATACCGTGTCGATGGACCAGGTCGCCGCGAAGCACATCGGGCCGACGTATTTGCCTTCGCTGTCCCTTTCCTGGACCGACGGTATCGGTACGGCAACGCTGTCACGCAACGCGCTGGGCGTGGACGTGCCGGCGATTGGCACGTACCGCACGGTGTTTGAACGGCTGTTCCCGCCGGCTGACCGCCAACAGTTGAAAGACGCCCAAGCCCGCGTCGAATTGGATAAAAGCATTCTCGATACGGCCCTGGGCGACGTGAAAGGTTTTCGCCGGAAGTTGGGTCACGTCGACGGGCAGCGGCTCGATCAATACCTGGAATCGATTCGCGACGTCGAAAAGCGATTGGACGACCGCCAGGCGATTCTCGAGCGCGGCCGCCCGAAGTTTGATGAGGAAAGCGTTCGCCTGGAGCCGCAGGGCAAAAACGGCATGCAGGAACACATCGAACTGATGATGGACCTGATCGCGCTCGCTTTCCAAACCGACATGACCCGCGTCGTCACGCAGGTGTTGGGGGGCGAAGGGGGTCCGAACTATGAGGACTACAAAGTGTGGGCCAAGGATGCCGGTGCGCAGCTTCGCGGCGCCCACGACTTCCACCACAAAGGCTCGGGCAACCGCGGCGCCGACAACCCCGATACGAAGGTGATCGGCTACCGCGACCTGATGTTCTGCGCCTGTCTGGCCCGGTTGATGGACAAGTTGCAGGCCATTGAAGCGAAGAACGGCACGCTGCTCGATCACACCGTGTTGCTGCTGGGCGGTTCGCAAATCAGCAGCCATTCCGGCGGTAGCTTCCCGATGTTGCTCGCCGGCGGCAAGCGGTTGGGCTTCAAGCATGGCCAGCACGTGAAGTGGAAGGGGAATGAAAAACCAGCGTCGGACTTGTACCTGACGATCTTGCAGCAACTCGGCTGCCCGGTGAAGTCGTTTAAGGAAAGCAGCGGCCCGCTTTCGGAAGTGTTGGCGTGATTCGTGCAACATTACTCGCCTGTTGGTTGTTGGCCGTTGGTATTGCGCCCGCGTTCTGCGAAAAGCCGCTGCTGACGATCCAGCCGGAAAAGGGTTGGGTTTCCGCGATCGCGTTCAGCCCCGACGGCAAGCATCTGGCCTGCGGCGGGGACGCGATGCAACCGGCCATCTACGACGCCGCAACCGGCAAATTGGTGCGGAAGCTGCCCGCCCACGAAGCCCCGGTAACGGCCGTTGCATACAGCCCCGGCGGCAAGCAACTTGCCATCGGTGATTGGGATGGCCGCATTGCGATTGTTGATACAAGAACCGGTAAGGCGATGCCTTCACCCGCCGGCCATCGCGAGACGATTTTGTCGCTCGCCTACCAGCCGGACGGAAAACAACTCGCCAGCGGCAGCGCCGACGACGCGTTGATCCTATGGGACGCCGCCACCGGCAAACCAGTTCGCACCCTGGATCAAGGCAACGAGTACGACGTCACCTCCGTGGCCTACAGCCCCGACGGAAAACGCATTGTCAGCGGCGATGGCGAGAACAACGTCCGCGTCTGGAACACCGAAACAGGCGAGGAAGTGTACGAACTGTATGAGCACGAAGAAACCGTCACCGCCGTGGCGTTCAGCCCCGATGGGAAGCGAATCGTCAGCGGCAGTTGGGACGACACGCTGCGAATTTGGGACGCGAAAACCGTGGACGAACTCGACATCCTCTAGGGCCACACTGGCGACCTCACCCGCGTCGTTTTCACCGCCGACGGAAGAACCATCTTCAGCGCCAGCGAAGACAAAACCGTGCGCATCTGTAACAGCGAAACCGGCCAGCTAACCGCCACCATCGCCGCGCACCGAGCCGCGGTAGTCAGCCTTGCCATCACCCCCGACGGAAAGCGAATCGCCACCGGTAGCAAAGGCGAAGTGAAGGTTTGGGCGTTGGGTGCTTCGCGCTAATGGTTGAAGCAAATCCTTCTCCCTCTGGGAGAAGGTGCCCGAAGGGCGGATGAGGACAGTCGGCGATGATCAGTGACGAATGTCGAACAAGGAATCTCGAATGATGAAGAAGCGCTCCTGCCACTTCATCTTCGTTTGATATTCAACATTCTTTCTGCCCTCACCTTCGGGGAGAGGGAGACCAGATCAAAAACTCCCCGCACCCTCAACCGGCGGCGGAGGTAGCGCTGGCGAACCTTCTTTGGGCGTCTCGATCACTTTCGGACGCGGGCGCTCGCGACGCGGTTTGACTTCGGCCGGTTCTTCAACATCGGCCGCAGGCAGTCGAGTCGGCGGGACGACGCGGTAGGTCGTTTCGTAACGCCGCGTGAAAGGGTTGAAACGCGTCAGCGTTTGCACACGGGCACCAGTCCACGGGTTGTACGATTCGTTCGCCACGTCCACCCGACCGGTGAACGGGTTGCGCTGCACCTGCGACTGCGTGGCGGTGCCGGTGTACGGATTGAATCGCGAACCGTGGAACGACCGCCCGTCACGGTAGGAGCCGGTGCCGTGACCCGTAACCCCGTGGCGGTAGACGCTGTCGTTACCGACCACTTCCAACTCGCCAGTCGTCGGGTTGCGGCGGACCTGATTCTCATAGAAACCTTGGGCCTCCGCCAGTGAAGCGCAGGCAATGCCCAATGCCAGTGATGCTAGTACGAGTCGCACGGTTTGCTCCTTTTGGTCTTTCTGCTCCCGACCTCTACCACATTCTACCCAATCGGGCCACGCCGGTCACCGAATTTGCGCGGGGTTTTCGCGGGAATTCAGAATTCCCGTGCCGCACGAACAGGTTCTTTGCAATAACCGTCGTTTGCCACCAGCTT
>CALBTA010000302.1 GCA_937967755.1 uncultured Planctomycetaceae bacterium
TCTGTTGCCGGTATCTTTGAGCACGGGAAATTCGATTTTTTGCACGCGGGCTTGATGGGCCATCTCGGTGATCGAATCCTGCTGGTTCGAATTCACGCCGATGAACGCAACCTTTTCGCCATAGGCTGCGTGCATTTCGCCTAGCCGCTTCGCGTAAAGCTGCACCAGCGGGCACTCCGTACCCAGGAACGCCACGACGACCAGCTTGCTGTCTTTGAAATCGGCCAACTCGTGCTTCTTCCCGCGGAAATCTTGCAGCCCGAAGTTGTCAACCTGGTGACCGATACGCGACGAACCGCGGCTCTCATCGTTCGCCTGCACTGACGAGAAGCATGTCAACGAGCAAAGAGCCAACAGAGCTGGTAGTTTATTTCGCATTGAAAGTCCATTCCTAACCGGGCGAATTGGAGGCGTTTCCCCGTTTGTAATACTACTCTAAACCCCGGCCGGCAGTTTCAGTCGCGGCGATTGACCGCCGTTTCTTGGTCCCTATCGGACCATTGCGAACCCGCACTGCCGCGCAGCCGGTTCGAGGCGTGGCCGACCAGCGCCGGTGACTGTGTAGGCGCAGGCTGCCAGATGGTTCCTGCGGCGAGTGCTGGGAATCCCCACTTGGGGCGATTAAAATGCAGCGGAGTTGCAAGTCACTTTCCACGGATCAATCGCTGGAGATATCACGTATGAAGACTGCCCTTTTAGCTCATCGGTGGCTGGCGCTGGCCGTGTTGGTTGGCGTTCATGTTGCGACCAACATCGCAGTTGCCGAGGGTGACCGCCCGCAGCAGCCGAACATCATGTGGATTGTCTCGGAAGACAACGGCCCGTTTCTCGGTTGCTACGGCTGCAAGGATGCGACGACGCCGAACCTCGATCGGCTGGCGTCACAGGGCATTCTGTATGAGAACGCATTTGTGACCGCACCGGTTTGCGCACCGAATCGCTGCAGCATCATCACCGGGATGTACCCGCCATCGATCGGCGGGCAGCACATGCGAAGCAAGAATTTCGTCCCGCCGGAGACGATTCCGTTCTTCGTAAAGCATCTTCGCGATGCGGGTTATTTTTGCACGAACAACTCAAAGACCGACTACAACCTCAGCCCGTACCAGGACGCGGCTTGGGACATGATGAGCAAGGGGGATCACCGCAAGCGGAAAGAGGGGCAACCGTTCTTCGCGGTTTACAACATTGGCATCAGCCACGAAAGTTCGCTGCACAAGCCGCTGGACAAGAGCAAGTTCGAAGCCGACGTTGAAATTCCGCCGTACCATCCCGATACGCCGGAGATCCGTGCCAATTGGGCGATGTACCACGACATCATCACGCGGATGGATGCCGAAGTGGGCAAGCGGCTGAAACAAGTGGAAGATGAAGGGGTCGCCGACGACACCATCGTGTTCTACTACGCCGACCACGGCGGAATCCTGACCCGGTCAAAGCGGTTTCTATACGATACGGGTGTTCATGTTCCGTTGATCGTCCGCTTCGGCAAAAACTTCAAGCACCTCGACCCGCGCGAAGCGGGAACCCGCACCGATGAGCTGGTCGGCTTCGTCGATCTCGCGCCGACCGTGCTCAGCCTGGCAGGCGTGAAACTGCCAGACTATTTGCAGGGCCAGGCGTTTCTTGGGAAGGACAAAGGCGAGCCGCGCGACTATGTCTACTGCCTGCGCGGGCGGATGGATGAGCGGTACGACTTTAGCCGGGCGGTTCGCGACAAGCGGTTCAAGTACATCCGCAACTACAACCCGCACCGCATTTACGGGCAGCACTTGCAATACCTGTGGAAGATGCCGGCGACGCGAAGCTGGCTGGCCGCTTACGAAGGGGGCAAGTGCAACGACGCCCAAAGCGCGTTCTGGGAAGAGAAACCAACTGAAGAGCTTTACGACACGACGAAAGACCGTTGGGAAGTGAACAACCTGGCGGACGATCCGCAGTACGCCGACGTGCTGGCCAAGATGCGGGCCGCCAATCGGGCGCACTTGCTGAGTATTCGCGACAGCGGGTTTTTGCCCGAAGGTTTGATGGTGGAATTGGGCAAGGAAGCTGGTTCGATTCATGCGGCGGTGCGTGACGCGGAGCATTACCCGCTGGAGCAACTGATGACCGCCGCGGAAATTGCGACCGCCGGCGACACAAGAAACTTGCCGCAACTGCAGAAGATGCTGGGCGACGACCATCTCGCGGTTCGCCAGTGGGGAGCGGTCGGTTGCACCATCCTCGACACGAAGGCCCAGCCGGCGAAAAGCGCGCTGGCCGAACTGGCCAAGGGCGACAAGTCACCCAACGTGCGCATCGCCGCCGCCGAGGCCCTCGCCGGGCTGGATGAGACGCAGGCTTGCCTGGATGTCTGCACCGAATTGCTTTCGCACGAGAACGAGTGGGTCGCACTGCACGCCGCGAACGTGCTGCACCATTTGGGAGACGAAGCGAAGCCTGTATTGGCTGAAATTCAGAAGGCGGCGAAGACCAGCAAGAACTACGTGCAGCGTTCGACGCAAACTTCCGCGGCGGAACTTGTGAAATAACGTGGGAGAAAAATTTTTGGGCAATAGTACTTTCCTGCCCTCTAATACTCTTGCCAAAAACCCAATACGAAGGCCAGCTATGAAACACACACTAATTGCCATCTTATTCACGATCTGCGCGGCCCAACTGCACGCTGCCGAGCAGCCTAACAACCTGTTCATCTTCGCCGACGACCAGTGTTACGAAACGGTTCGCGCGTTCGGCAATGAAGAGATCGAAACGCCGAACCTGGACCGGCTGGCCGAACAGGGCCTGACGTTCACACATGCGTACAACCAAGGCAGTTGGAGCGGCGCGGTCTGCGTTGCCAGCCGCACGATGCTGAACACCGGGCGGTTCATCTGGCGGGCCAACGCGGTTTACGGAGCGACCGAAAAGGAGCGCCAAGAAGGCCGGTTCTGGTCGGAGCACATGAAAGCTGCGGGCTATGAAACGTACTTCACCGGCAAATGGCATGTGCGTGCCGACGCGACCAAGGCGTTCGATCACGCCGTTCACGTGCGCGGCGGCATGCCGAAGCAGACTTCCGCTGGTTACAACCGCCCGCTGCCGAACCAGGAAGACCCTTGGAGCCCGTCGGACCCGAAGTTCGGCGGGTTTTGGGAAGGGGGCAAGCATTGGAGCGAAGTGGTTGGTGACGATGCGGTTGGTTTTTTGAAGCAGTCGGCGAAGAGCGAGAAGCCGTTCTTCATGTACATCGCGTTCAACGCCCCGCACGACCCGCGGCAGGCCCCGCAATCGTTCATCGACAAATACCCGCTGGAAAAGATTTCCGTGCCGGAAAACTTCCTGACCGAATACCCGCACAAAGATGCCATTGGCTGCGGGAAGAATTTGCGCGACGAGAAACTCGGCCCTTTCCCGCGAACCGAACACTCGGTGAAGGTCCACCGCCAAGAGTATTACGCGATCATCACGCACATGGACGAGCAGATTGGGCGGATTCTGGACGCTTTGGAAGCGAGCAAACAAGCTGACAACACCTGGATCTTTTTCACGGCCGATCACGGCTTGGGCGTGGGGCACCACGGATTGTTCGGTAAGCAGAACATGTACGATCACAGCGTGCGGGTGCCGTACATCGTCGCGGGCCCCGGCGTGCCGCAAGGCGAAACCAACCGCCAGGCGATTTACCTACAAGACACCATGCCGACGACACTCGCCCTCGCCGGCATCGAACGCCCCAAGCACGTTGAGTTTCAGAATCTGCTGCCGCTGATCCAAGGTGAGGGGAAGACCGCATACGATTCGGTTTATGGAGCCTACCTCGGTGTTCAGCGCAGCGTCACGAAAGATGGCTGGAAGCTAATCCTATATCCCAAGATTAAACAGGCCCGGCTGTACCACGTTGCCAAGGACGAACTGGAAATGGACGACCTGGCCCGCGACCCCAAACAGGCCGAGCGGATGAAAGCGCTGTTCGCCGAATTCCTGAAACTGCATCAACAAATGGGCGACAAGTTGGATGTGAAGGGAGTTTACCCGGAGTTGCTGTAGCGCGCAAATATGCGGCCAAACTCGTGGTCGCCCAGTGGAGGTGCAGCTTGCATATGTTTGAAAGAATGGCTTAGTGTGCTTGCCCGACAGTGGAACTATGAGAAATGCGTGTTACCACCAGGCACTGTGAATCGGTTGATATATACACAGCTTCGATTGATCCGGGACGATCTTCATACGCACAATCGGTCGACAAGTATGCCGAGAAAGTCAGTGAACTACTAACAACCCTGGGTGTAAAGTCCGTCCTGTGGGGAACACCGGAAGACCATCCACCGAAGTTTCTCGAACCAAGAAAGCCGATCGAGTATCTTCTTGAAGTCGCTGAAAACCGTGTTGTAGCATATGTGAACGAGTCGACGTGGTCTAGCTTTCTCTACGACGAGAGAGATGACTATGAGTTCTCTAGGACTCCTGCCACGTATGAGCTAACGAGTATCTTAATTGCAACGCCGATTGAATCTCACGAAGTCAAAGCGAGGCGTATCTATCGCTCGGCGGGACGACCAGATCAATACGAACTAGTTGAAGAAGTGACCCATTGACCATCCTGGCTCAAGTCATCTGTGCTAAAATCTTCGCGACCCGCGAGACCTAGGCTTTGCGAGCGCTGATCGACTCACGGCGTAGACTTGGGAGCAACTTCAATGACCGAACGTGAGCGGTAGAAGCAAATGTCGAATTCCAAGAAGAAGTTCATCTGTCCGAGCAGCAGCGGCACATTGTCATTGTCGGCCCACGCGAACGCTAACTGAGCTGGCGGAAAACTGCCCACACTGGCCATCGTAAGTACAGCGCGGGCTTCACAAGCGGCCAAGTTACCACCGAGTTGAACGGGTATCGACTGTTGATTCCACTGGTAACCGAGTTGCAATCCGATGTCGTGTGGAAGAACGCTCAATGCGGCACCGCTGTCCACGATGCCGTGAACGGAAACAGAATTGCCTTGATGCTCCAGCGAAAGGGGATGTACGGCATTGCACCCGCGGCACCGATCGACGGGTCAATTTGAACGTAAGGAAATTGCTGGGACATTACGACGCCGGGGGGTTGGCTTGCAACAAGCTGTCAAGAGTCGCGGCAGCCTGGAAGGAATCATGTGGCGACCAATACTCGACCGTTTTTCCTGACAAAGCTTCAAGCTGTTCTTCCGTCACGAGATCGGCCGCGAGGCGTTGAATAAGTTGCAACTTGTCGGCCCGGGGCAATGCGCTAATCGAAGGGATGAGTTCTGCGAGCGTCATGGTGTTTCGATTTGGTTTGAGGTTGGGTAGTTCATTCTATCACATTAGCCCGTGACGATCTTCCGATACGCCTCGCCTTCGTTAATGGTTGGGCGTTCGGGGCGGCCTTTGTGGGTGTAGGTCAGTTCCATGTTGTCGATGCCGAGCAGATGGAGGATCGTCGCGTGGAAGTCGTGGATGTGCAGGCGGTCTTCGACGGCGTGGAAGCCTAGTTCGTCAGTGCTGCCAATGGTTTGCCCTCCCTTCACGCCGCCCCCGGCCAGCCACATGGTGAAGCCGTAAGGGTTGTGGTCGCGGCCGTTGCCCTTTTCGCTCATCGGCGTGCGGCCGAATTCGCCGCCCCAGATTACCAGCGTGTCGTCGAGCAAGCCGCGGCGCTTCAAATCCTTCAGCAAGCCGGCGATCGGTTTGTCGCTGCTGCGGCAATGCTGCGTGTGGTTGGCTTCGATGCCGCTATGGGCATCCCATTTGCTGCCGCTGCCGTGGTAAAGCTGCACGAACCGCACCCCGCGTTCGACCAACCGCCGGGCCATCAAGCAGTTCTTGCCGAAGGTGTCGGTGTGCTCTTCGCCGATACCATATAGCTTTTTCGTGTCTTCAGTTTCCGACGCCAGGTCGACAATCTCCGGCGCGTGCGATTGCATCCGGTAGGCCAGTTCGTAACTCTTAATGCGGGCTTCCAGTTCCGTTTGAGACTTACGCGAAGCGGCGTGCTGGCGGTTGATCGCTTCGAGGAACGATAACTTGCCAAGCTGACGATCACCTCCCAAGCCCTGGGGCGGATTCAAATTCGGGATCGGCTCTTGGCCGCCTTGCAATGCGATGCCCTGATAGACCGCCGGCATGAAGCCGGCGCTGTAGTTGCGCGGGCCGTTGGTCACTTTGCCGGGGTTATCTTCCATCACCACGAAGGCCGGCAAGTTCTGGTTCACCGTGCCCAGCCCGTAACTGACCCACGCCCCCAACGAAGGCCGGCCGCCGACGATGACGCCGGTATTCATTTGGCAAACACCGTTGGAATGGTTCAGCCCGTTGCCGTGCAGCGAACGCATGACCGCCAAATCATCAGCACACTCGGCGATGTGCGGGTACCAATCGCTAACCCACAAGCCCGACTCACCGTGCTGTTTCCATTTACGCTGGTCCGGCAAGATCGGCGATTCGACTTCGCCCATCGGCAAGATGACGCGCTTGAACGACTTCGGCAGCGACTGCCCCGCCAGTTTCCGCAGCATCGGCTTGGGGTCGAACAAATCCAAATGGCTCGGCCCGCCTTCCATAAACAAGAAGACCACACTCTTCGCGGTCGCCGGATGATGTGGTGGTTTGGGGGCCAGTGGGTTGAAGACTGCGGTGGCCGCTTGCTCAACGGGCGAAGCCGCGAGCGGGTTGTCTTGCGACAACAGACCAGCCAGCGCCAACGCACCGAAACCAGCACCCGATTGGGTGAGCATTTGGCGGCGCGTCATGGAGTGGGTGGGAAGTTGGAGGGAATCCATGCTATTCAAATGAGACGTAAGGATAGGTTCAGCCCGCAACTCGCGTGTTGGGCTCTTCGCTCCAGCGAGCAATTGTGAGCGAACTGGTGAACTTGAATTCCGGCCAGTTCCAGTCAACGGGACTTGTCACGTAGATTGCTGCGCGCTTGTTGAGTTGGCCGAAAATAAGGGAGAGCACACGTTGAACTCCCGTCGGATCGCACATGCCCGATGTCCAAAATACAATGGTGTCAGCGGGAGTATTCAACGCGGCGAGTATACCCAACGCTGTTCTTGGGTTTCCCGCGGCGTGGGCAAATGGCATATCCGGTTTCAATCCCGCGGCCGATATTTGACGACCGGCTTCCTGCTGGCTCAACTCGGTATTTTTCGATAGCCAATAGAGAAGCGTTTGACTCCGAAACATTGTCCGCCATTGGCGCAGCGGCATGGCCGGTCTTGCTACGACTACGCTCTTGGAACTTATGGGTCCACCGGGCGTGGGTGCTTGAAATTTCTCAAGCAATTCATCAAACACATCACCCGATTCAAACGTGTTCTCGTTAAAAGCAAGCTGTGCAACCTCGCCGGGATGAACGGTGAATTCCGGGACTGCGAACGCTCCAATGCGAAAACCATCGCATGACAACAGCGGCCGAATTGTTTTCGTGGTCATTACCGGTTCTCCAATCGCGACATCACCCACGACCAAACCGTGCGGGTCGGAAAATGATAGCTTCGCGAACGAACTCGCTCTCTCCAGTCACCATGTCGAATAAGTTGATCCAAGCATTGTGTGTCACCAGTTTCCCAAGCGATCTCCAAGGCCGCGTTGATACGGTGATGACCGTCATTGACGTAGTACACCCCATTCTCATCGACGAACCCAATGACTCGCGCGAAAGGTTCTTCAAACCTGAATTGCCCTGTCAGCATGTCGTGCTTGATTTGATCGATGACCTCGTCCGATCTTAAGTCTTGCCCCAGCGCAGATCGCAAAAGCGGATCGATCTTGCCCGGAAACCATCGCAGGTTCGAATCTCCACATTAATCTACGTATAAAAACTCATTCGCGTTCAGCAGCACGTGGCAGAAGTCGACTAGCGCGCTGCCGGGTGGTGCTGGTCTGGTTTCCTCACTGGCCGATGCGATGGTGGCGTTGTTGTCTTGTGATGATTGATCTGCCAGGGGCGTTTCTCCTTCGCCGTCAAAACGCCATTGGCCGACGGTCGCTTCTCCGCCCGGTTCCTTACTGCCAATCAGAAGTTGTTCACCTGCCAACACGGCTGTTGATATCCGAACATCGTCAATCAACCCGTCCCAGTAATGCCGGTTGGTATTTTCCCGGCCGCCAAGATTCAAGGCGTATTCAGGGCGGAAATCCCGCACCACTTCGTGGGCCGCGCTGGTGGTTTGCAGCTGGCCGTCGCCGATTAGTTTCTTCACGTAGAACGTCACGCCATCTTCGGACGTGTCTCCGACGTTGACGCTGACCGCGACATAATACGGCTGATTCAATTCCAGGTGGATGTCCGACGGGACGACTTCGTACTTCATTTGCCCGCTGGCGGTGCGGCCAACCAGTTGCAGAATCAGGTTACCCGGCTTGTACTTCGACTTCTTGCTGGTCACGCCGAACGCCCAGCCGGGATGGGTTGTTTTGGAGTTCCAGTGGGCCGCGATCGTTCGCACCGTGGCGTCTTCGTAGAGCGAATGCAACTGCACCAACGCCTCGACCGTGAAATTGCCCGAGGGCAATGATTCGTCAAATGGCACAACCAGCTTCTTCTGTTGGCTGGAAGGTTTCAAAACGGCCGCGGGCGAACCGGTGGTGGGGAACTTTGCGGTCGCGAGGG
>CALBTA010000303.1 GCA_937967755.1 uncultured Planctomycetaceae bacterium
TCGTACTCTTTCCAACCGATGATCGATTCTTCGATCAACACTTCGGTCACCGGCGATTGGTCCAGCCCGGCCCGCACCAGCGAATCGAACTCATCCCGGTTGTAGGCGATGGCGCTGCCGCTTCCGCCCAGAGTGTAACTCGGCCGCACAACGCAAGGCAGGCCGATCTCGTCGACCACTTCGCGGGCCTGGGCGATGGTCGTCACGGTTCGGCCGCGGCAAACTTCCAGGCCGATGCTCTCCATCGCCTGCTTGAACTCTTCACGCCCTTCGGCCTTTTGAATCACGTCGGCGCGGGCACCGATCATCTCGACGCCGAATTGCTTCAGCACGCCCGCCTTCTCCAGGTCCATCGCCACGTTCAGGCCGGTTTGCCCGCCGAGGGTCGGCAGCAACGCATCGGGGCGTTCCTTCTCGATGATCTTGGCGACCACTTCCCAGGTCAGCGGCTCGATGTAGGTGCTGTCGGCGGTGTTCGGGTCGGTCATGATGGTCGCCGGGTTCGAATTGACCAGCACCACCTCGTAACCTTCCTCGCGCAACGCCTTGCAGGCCTGCGTTCCGGAATAGTCAAACTCGCACGCCTGCCCAATCACAATCGGCCCGGAGCCGATCAGCAGAATTTTCTGAATGTCGTCGCGTTTCGGCACAGCACTCTTTTCAATGTGAGATAGCCGCGCAGCCAATGGCCCGCGCAGTAATGAATTGTGAGTAAAATCTCCCTAGCCTAAACCCGTCTGATGCATCCCTCAAGTGGGCAGTTGTGGAAATGAACCAAAGCGATCAACCGCTGCTTTCGGATGTGCTCGTTCCGCCCGCAATTCCCCGCAACGACCTGGCCCCGCCTCCGCCCGTGCCTCTGTGGCGTCGAATCGCCGAAATGGCCGCCGTGCTTTGCCTGGGTTTCTTCCCGTTTCTGATTTCCGCCTTGTGGCCCGGCGGCGAGGAAGCGTCCGATGGTTTCCTGGCCGACGAGAGCTACCGCATTCTGTACGACATTCAAATCATCGTGCCGCTGCTGTATATCTTCTGGCGAAGCGACATCAGTTGGGCCGGTTTCGGAATCGGCAAGCCGGAATTTCTGGCCGATACGACGCTGACGTTGATCCTCGTCGCGCTGGCGTGGACGACCGGCACGATTCTGACCAACATGGTCGCCCCCGACGTTGTCGACCCCGACCTTGTTGATCCGGCCGCTGACGATTTCCTTGGCCCCAGCGGTGGTTTGGAATACGCGGTGCTTCTGGTATCGCTGACGACCAATTCCATCGTCGAAGAATTCGTCATCAGGGCTTACCTGATCACCCGGCTAAAAAGTTTCGGCCTGCACGCCGGGTTGGCGTTGATCATCTCGGCCGCCATGTTCGCCTCGTACCACGTCTACCAAGGCTACTGGACTCTCGTCCCGCACTTCTACTTCGGCCTACTCTTAGGCCTCGCATTTGTCCTAACCCGCCGCATCTGGCCCTTGGTGGTCGCGCATACGATTTACAACGTACTCGCCTATGTCGCAGTGTAAATTTCCCGTGGAACAAGTCTCCAGACTTGTTCGAGTAACCCGTTCTTCCTGAACAAGTCTGGAGACATGTTCCACGACACTAGCAGCACACCATTCAGCACGCGCATTCCACAAATCAACGCAACCCTGTGCCGCCGCTACGGTTACAGGAATTCGCGCTTTCAGCAACGGATAGTACACGGTGCTGAAAGTTTCCCAACCCCGCGACCGACTCGATTTCCCGAACTACTGCACTGCCAACCACTTACCGCAACACCCGCCCTCAATCGCCGCTGCCAAATTCAGCACACTCCCCGGATATCAGGGGCCGTGCGGAAAGTTCCCGCATCTCCCTCTCCCCGTGGGAGAGGGCATACAGCTTAGAAACACCATAGCGCACAATAGTTCCCTATGTACTCATCGATTCCACAAAGTTTCCCAAACAGCACGATCTCCCCCGATCCTGGTCACAGGTCAAGCGGGGCGCAAAAATATATTCATATGAATAGTATCCGCCCACGACCAAATCTTGCGGAATTTCTGGGAAAGCTTGAGATTTCTCGGTGAACCCCACCGGGATTCACCGGCTTTCGGCCCGCTGGGCCTACGTCGTTCGATCCCGCAACGCGCCGGCGGCCCTTGCGAACCGGGCTATTCACCGTCGGCCCTACCGGGCCTGGATTGCGTCCAGGGCAGAAGGCCCGGAAGTTAGTAACCCGATCCGTTAGGGCCAGGGTTCGAGCGATGAAGTCTTGTGCCCCCTACAAATTCTCCGGGACCACATCTTCCATCGGCGGGCGCTCCAGGTGATGTCCGGTTGCTTGTTGGTAGGCGTGGGCTACTGATAGTAGGGTCTCGTCATCGTAGAGGTTGCCGGTGAAGGTGATGCCGAAGGGGACTCGGCGGCCTTTGCGTTCGTGGAAGCCGCCGGGCAGGACGACGCTGGGGTGGCCGGTGAGATTGGTGATCGTTAGATCATTACCGCCGACGTAGCAGTCGACGCGGTCGAAGACCTTTTCCATCTCTTGCATCAGCAGCGTGCGGACCCGTTGTGCGCGGACGTATTCAATCGCCGGCACGTATTGCCCTTCGCGCAGTTCGTTCGGCCAGGCGGCCGTTCCTTCCAGGTTGTTCGTACGGACCAGCGGGTCGAACATCGCAGAGGATTCAACGTTCAAAATCAGCGTCAACGCCCAGGCGGGGTACTCATTGGGCAGTTGGATGCGCACCAGCGTGACGCCCAGGTCGCGCAGCACTTTCAAATCGCCGCGTTGGTTTTCCGGCAAGCCGTTTTCGACGAAGCCGACGCGCAGCGTGCGCAGGTCTCGCTTCGGCGGCCAGGCGAACGGGCGGTCGATGGCGGTGGGGTCCAGCCCGTCGCTGCCGTGGATTGCCCCGAAAACCAGGGCACAATCTTCCACGCTGCGGCAGATCGGTCCGATTTTGTCCATGCTCCAGGCCAACGCCATGCAGCCGTGCCGGCTGACGCGGCCGAACGTGCCGCGCAGGCCCGACGTGCCGCAGCGGCGCGACGGCGAGATGATGCTGCCCATCGTTTCGCTGCCCAGGGTGAACCCGACCAGCCCGGCGGCGGCCGCGCAGGCGCTGCCGGCCGACGAACCGCTGCTCCCTTCCTTGACGTTCCACGGGTTGCGGGTTTTGCCGCGGTACCAATCGTCGCCCCAGGCCATCGCCCCCAGCGAAAGTTTGGCCAGGAGCACCGCGCCGGCATCGTCCAGCCGCTGCGCGACAGTCGCTTTCTCGTCGAGAACTTGATCCTTGAACGGCCCCGCCCCCCACGTGGTTTTGTAACCCGGGTAAGCGATCAAATCTTTCGCCCCCCACGGAATGCCATGCAGCGGTCCGCGGTACCGGCCCGCGGCGATTTCGCGGTCGGCGGCTTGGGCCTGCTTCATCGCCAGGTCTTCAGTCAGCGTGACGACGCATTGCAACACCGGGTCGAAATACTTCAGCCGCTGCAGATAGATGTTGGTCAGTTCGACCGACGTGAGCTTGCGGGCTTGGATCAGCGCGGCCAGTTCGGTGACGGGCAAGAAGGCGATGTCTTCGGGCGTGGGGGGAAGTTTGGGCGCGGCCGATTCACGCAACTGCACGTTGCCGGCCCGCACATTCATCGCCGGCGACGCGTTGGGCGCGGGGTGGAACGAAACGGCCGGCAGAACGTCGTAGCCGACATCGACTTTGCGCAGGGCGCCGATGGCGCTCAAGCTGCGGCTGGCTGCGCCGGCGACTTCGGTTCGTTGCTCCTCGGTCAGCGTGACGCCGGTGATCCATTCCGCCTGGGCGATCATCTCAGCCGAAACCGCACCCTGCTCGGCCGCCCGCGCGGCGATGGTGCGTTGAAACACCGCCGTGCCGATTCCCAAACCAGCCAGGGCTTTGAGAACTGTCCGCCGGGCGATGGGGGTGGTGGTTGGTCTATTTATTGAATCGGTAATCGGTGTTCAAAGTGCGCGAAGTACGACGCTCTTCCAAGGCCGTCGAGAAATGCAACTTCTTCTTCGACGGCCTTGGAAGACCGTCGTACCTATCTTAGTTCAGACGACACGGGCGGCGGGTTCGTTTCGTGGCAGATTAACTATTGTCAACTTCCCGGCCGCAGCGGGTCGCCGAGATCCTCGAAACCGCGGACTTTCCAGGTTTCGTCTTCCAGGACCAAATCGACGTCGAACTCCCGCACGCCGCGCTGGTGTTGGATGCCACCCATCCCACCGACGACCAATACCCGCACGCGGAGCGACGCGCGCTCGGGCGGGTCGGCCACGGTCAGGTCGGCCACTTGTTTCACTTTCACTTCTTCCAGCGTGACACGCTTGAAGATCGCCCGGGCTTCGGCTTGCTTGTCGGGCGCTCGGCGGGAAATGTTGGCGACGATCGCTTCGATGTCGTTTTCCTGCGACTGCCGGGCCAACTCGTACAGCTTCGCCCGAATCGCTTCTTCAGGCGTGACGATCAACCGCTCTAGCCCGAGCATCGCGACCAACAGCAAAGCAACGCCGGCCATCGCCCCGACGACCCAGCGTTTGCCGGTGGTTTGCAGGACGAAAAACAGCAGCAGTTCGGCGACCAATCCGGCGACGATGATGACCAGCGGTTGTTGCAGCAGCCAATTCATGAAGCCTCCGCGGAATCGCTGCCGGCTTCTCGCTGGGCGTCGACTTCCACCAATGGGCGAAGGTGCGACCACCACAACCAGGCCCACGCTATTACCAACAACGCGCTGAGGATTCCGTACAAAGGCTGCAATGTGATGGCTAGATTCCCGCGGCTGGAAACTTCGGTCGTCATTTCCTCTCCGGCCGCACGCTCCGCCGCGCGGAGGCGACCCTGGGCCTTGTTTTCCTCCAGCAGTTGCCGCTCGCCATACTTCGGCCCCATCGCCCACAGTGCGACCAGCCCCACCGACGCAAACAAGCAAGCCCAAAACCAGGGCGAATCAGTGATCGGCGGGCGGGCGGAATTCATCACCGCATTATAACAGTTGTTCGCCGCGGCACTTCCGCCGGTCGCACACCTGGGCGGGGAATCGTAGAATGCGTTGTCGATTTCATTTTTTTCGTGACGGGCAAACTCGATGGCGATTGAAACTCAATGCGGCGGTTGCGGGAAACGGCTGCGGGTTGGCGATCAGTTTGCGGGGCGGAAGGCTCGCTGCCCGGAGTGTGGGTATGTATATTCTGTTCCCGGTGCGGGTGCTGCTGGCGCGGATTCGCCAACCACTCCGTCGGCAGAACAACCCTTGCCCGGACCGGCGTCGCCGTCCCAACAACCCGCGTCGAATCACCCGCTGGGCAACTCATCAGCCGGAACGGTTTCCCAATCGCCGGCGCAGGACGCGTGGTATTTGAAGACGCCTGAAGGGCAAATCTACGGCCCGGTCGACCGCGGAGAACTTGGCCGTTGGGTGGACGATGGCCGGGTTTCGGAAGATTGCCAGCTTCGGCGCGGCGAACATGGCGACTGGAACGGCGCGGCCCAAATCTTTCCACAGCTTTCACGTCCCAGTGCCGCGCAGCAAAGCGGCGGCGTGTACGCCAATCCCTATTCGGCGCGGCAGTCGTCCATCGGCAACTTGAACGCAGGGCGGTACGTTCGGCCGCATAGGGGCGGGTTGATTTTGGCGTTCGCCCTGCTCGGCTGGTTCGTTTGCCCGATTTTTTCCATCGTCGCCTGGTCGATGGGCAACACCGACGTGAACCAAATGCGGGCCGGGCTGATGGATCAAAGCGGCATGGGCCTGACGCAAGCCGGGCAGGTGATCGGCATGATTCATGTCTGCCTGACCGTGCTGGGCTTTGGCTTGGTTTTTCTGCTGGCGATGTGCGGTGCAATGGCCGAGGGAATGTGATCGTCGAAGGCACGGACTGCCAGGCCGTGCCTACGTGGTAGCGAGCCAGTACAATCGGCGCAAGTCTGTTCTCTTCCAGTTGAGGGTATGACCATGGCGGTAGTCGATTTTCAAGAGCGATTGCTCGCATGTCTGGGGGGAGATTTCCCGAAACCTTGTCCCCTGAAACCCAAGGTCTCTGAGCGTGTGGATAAGGATGGCTACCGAATGGAGCACCTGACTTATGAAGCGGAACCGGATGCCCCGATTCCCGCGATCTTGCTCGTGCCCGACGGCGTGACCGCCCATCGACCAGCACCCGGCATTTGCGCTTGGCACCAACATGCCGGGCAATGGCCTTTGGGAAAGAGCGAACCGACTGGGTTGGCCGGCAACGCCATGCACAACACAGG
>CALBTA010000304.1 GCA_937967755.1 uncultured Planctomycetaceae bacterium
CCTGCACGAGAAAACACAAGGCGATCGCGAGAAGGCGATGGTCGAGTTGAACAACTTGGCCAAGCAGATCAAGGACCGCAAGCAACTGCTGAAGGACGCCGACGAAATTAAGAAGCAGATGAACAACCTGAAAGACCTTCAGCAAGGCCCAGCCGACAAATTGGGCAGCGCGCTGAAGGAAGGTGATTTCGACAAAGCCGGCGATGAACTGAAGAAGCTGGCCGAGAAGATCAAAGAGGGCGGGCTGAACGACGAGGAGAAAGAACAGCTCCAAAAGCAAATGCAGCAAATGCAACAGAAGCTGCAACAGTTGGCCGACGCGCACGAACAGGCCAAGCAGGATCTGCAAGAGCAAATCGAAAAAGCCCAACAGCAAGGCGATCTGGCCAAAGCAGGCGAGTTGCAGCAAAAGCTGGAACAACTGCAGCAGCAGCAACCGGCGATGGATAAGATGCAGCAAATGGCGAACCAACTCGGACAGGCCGCCCAGCAGATGCAAGAGGGCAATCAGCAAGCCGCCGCCGATCAACTGGCCCAGATGCAGCAACAGCTTGACGAACTGCAACAGATGGAAGACGAGTTAGAGATGTTGGAAGAGGCGATGGAGCAAATCGCCGACGCCAAAGATGCCATGAACTGCAAGCAGTGCGAAGGCGAAGGCTGCCAGCAGTGCCAAGGCCAAGGCTTCGGCCAAGGGCAAGGCAAGGGCGACAAGCCCGGCCAGGGAATGGGCGAGGGCCAAGGCCAGGGCGAACGCCCCGAAGAGGAGCACGATACCGACAGCTATGATTCGCAGGTCCGCGGCAAAGTTGGCCCCGGTCAGGCGTATGTCGTCGGCAAGACCGGCGGGGCGAACAAAGCGGGCGATGTGCGTGAGGCAATCAAAGACACGATTCACTCCGCCGCGGAAGGAACCGCCGACCCGCTCACCAACGAACGCCTGCCCCGCAGCCAACGCGACCACGTGAAGGAATACTACGACGCGCTAAGGGATGGAAAGTAGATAGTCGCTTTTCGCTCCGCGAAAAGCCGTTGTCCGCGGAGCGAACAACGACAATCGCCGACTACCTTGAGTCACGGCGCTGCTTGCCGTTTTCGAGCAACTGCTCAAGTGCCGGTCCATTGCTCTCGGCAATCGCGTCTCTAAACCCGTTGAGTTTCGACTGAAATTCATCCAGCGCCGCCAGTGTGTTTTGTTGATTATCCAGCAATATCTGCCGCCAAAGCTGTGGGTCGGCGGCGGCGATGCGGGTGGTGTCTAGCCAACCGCCGGCGACCAATGGCAGTTGATCTTCGGCCGTCGCGGCAGCGAGCGCCGAGGCGACAACGTGCGGAAGGTGACTGGTGCAAGCGAGCGCCGCATCGTGATCCGCCGGCGTCATCTGTTCGACGTTCATGCCAATCGATTGCCAGAATTCGATGATCGCCTGGCAGTCTTCGGCTCGCGTGGCAGATGTTGGTGTCACCACACAGGTTCGGCCCAGAAATAAATCGGCCTCTCCATTTTCACACCCGGTTTTTTCGCTGCCAGCCAACGGGTGGCTGCCCACGAAGCTCACATTCTCTGAGGGTGTTGCTTTCTCAACTTCCCGAACGATGGCTTCCTTAGTGCTGCCCGCATCGGTGATCAGAGCGCCTTCGCGGCACGCCTGCCCGGCGGCCAGAACATGCGAGACGATTTTGTCGACGGGCGTACAGATCACCACCAGATGGGCTTCGGCAACACCCGTGCTGACATCGGTCACGCCTTCATCAATCGCGCCGCAGCCGATTGCCAGATCGAGGCTCGCCTGCCGCCGCCCCACGCCGATGATTCGCCTGGCAAGCCCGCGCTTCTTCAGCGCCAGCCCGATGGAGCCGCCGATCAAACCAACCCCAACGATGGTGATCGTATCCCATTTCGGTTGGTTCGTTGGCATGGCGCGCCCTGGCTGAATTCACGGTAGAATAGGCATTGTAACACAACAACGTACTCACTGAATCGGTAAACCTTCGTGTTCTCCTCTCGCATCAACACGACGCAGCTTGCGCGGTACTGCCGCCGGGTCGGTACGTCGCTGGAAGCAGGGCTGGAAGTTCGCCGGGTGATGGAGCGTGAATCGCAACGGGCGTCGTGGCGGGCGAAGCGGCCGATGGATGCGATGTTGCACGAAGTCGCCGCAGGCAACAGCATGGCCGTCGCGTTCGCCGCGACCGATGGCTACTTCCCGCCGCTGGTACACGGCATGGTCAACGTTGGCGAGCAGTCAGGCAAGCTAGATCAGGCATTTCTGCGAATGGCCGAGCATTACGAACGGCAAATCGGTTTGCGGCGGACGTTCATGCTTGGCATCCTCTGGCCGATGATTCAACTGACGGCCGCGCTGCTGGTGGTCGGGTTTCTGATTTGGATCATGGGCGTCCTCGGCGAGTCGGCCAAAGATGTGAACGGCGATCCGGTTGATTTTCTCGGGCTGGGGCTACGCGGAAATCACGGCCTGATGATTTACGTGCTGATTCTGATCAGCCTTGCCATCATCGGCATGCTGCTTTACAAAGCGGCGACCGCCGGGGTGGCCGCCTTCCGCCCGCTGCAAAAGATCTTCATGTCGCTGCCGATGGTTGGCACCAGCTTCCGCACGCTGGCGCTGGCCCGCATGGCTTGGACGCTATCAGTGACCACCAACACCAGCATGGATACCATCGCCGCGATCACGCTGGCGATTCGCAACGCCCAGAACGTTGTGTTTACCGGAACGATCGACACGGTAGCCAAGGTCATCCGCCAAGGACAGCCGATGGCCCAGGCTCTGCGCATTGCCGGTGAATACCCGGCTGATTTTGTCGACGCCGTGGAAGTCGGCGAGGACACGGGGCAACTCAGCGAAGCGATGGACCGGCTTTCCCGTCAGTATGAAGACAAGGCCAAAGCCGCGCTGTCCGCCTTGGCGGTGCTGGCCGGCTTCGCAGTCTGGGGGCTGGTCGCCCTGCTGATCATCGTCCTCATCCTTCGCCTGGCCCTCTGGTACGTCGGCCAAATCAACAGCCTAATCGACGGCACGATGGTTTGAGCGCGAAGGCACATCGCCGGAAGCAATCGAACGAACTCAGCGGTCGGCAGCGGCGGGTCACTCTTCCTCAGCTGGTTCTGCTTTCAAGTATTCAAGCTCGACAAGAAACTCGTCCATTCGGGCTGTCGTTCTGCGAAGCCAGGGCTGGCGGTTGAAGAATCCGTGACCTTGGCCCTCGGCGACGTAGAGTTGGGCGGTCGCGCCTACCTTCTCGGCGGCCGCCACGTAATCCTTGCCATGTTTGTACAACCGGTCTTTATCGCCGAAAAGAATCAGCGTGGGCGGGGTCTCCTTGTTAACGTGCAGCGTGGGCGAAATGGCGCGCCCCAATTTCTCATCACCATCGATCCTCACCATCAATGATTCATAGCCTGTGAATTGAAGCACGGGGTTGAACAGCACCATCGAGTTGGGTTGTGAGGAAGCTTCTACGTCTTCGCCTTCTGCTTCTAGCCCTGGTGTCGTAACGGTACAAGCCGCGATGTGCCCACCTGCCGACCCACCGCTGGCAACGATTCGTTCGGGGTCGATGCCCAACTCGCCCGCGTGTTGCCGCACCCAGCGGATCGCGCTTTTGGCATCCTCAACACAAGCGTCGGGGGTGACGCGGTGGCGCGACTTGACCCGGTAGTCGGCCCGCACAGCAACCATCCCGCGCGAAGCCAGATGGTTTGCTTGAGGCTCGAACTGTTTGACCGATCCCGAGTTCCATCCGCCGCCGAAGAAGAACACGATGGCAGGCCGGGTATCGTCCGCTTGCCAGTTGGGCGGATAGTGGACATGCAATTTCAGCTCGCCCTGCGGTGTGGTCTTGTAGGTGAACGTCTTTTCCTCCGCCAGCGAAGCACTGTAGGCAGACACGACGGCGGCGAAAGAAACCAATGCAGTGGCGCGGGAAGTCATAGACATTGCCTCCAAGGAAGCGATGGAACGCGGGGTTGAGACTACCCGTATTTAACCACAGCAGCAGGGCTACGTTCCGCCAGTTGCGAAAGAATTCCGGCAGCGGGGTACCCGGGGCGTTTAGCCCGCCGGATCTTTGCTGGCCTGATCGGCGCTGGCAAGCCACGGGCCGAGAAGTTCGCGTGCTTGTTCGACGACCAGTCCAGCCTGATCGCCGCCTTCCTCCGCGTCGTGATCTTCACCCGTCGAGTAATCTTGGGCGATGAGGTACGACTTTAGGCTAAACAGCACTTGCCGCGCCCGTTCGACCGAATCGCTCTTTCGGCGATCACGGCCTCGTTTGGGTCGAATGACGACATCGATCAAGGTTTGCGCACTGCCCGGAGCGTTGCTGGTGTTCTCGTCGAACGAAAGCTCAATTGTTAAAGGCACGTCGCGGTCGCTCGTCCGGCGCAGCAGCGGCAATGCCGGCCCATCGAGTGTAAGGACGACATGATTTTCGTCGGCGGAGTCAATTTCGGCTTGCTGATCGGCAACAAAGCCCCGCAACTTTTCGACGATGATGTTGATGGGCACGCTCGATGCCAGCCGCGTTTGCAGCAGTTCGTCCACCTTGCCGCCGCCGAACCACGACTGCCACCAGGACTGGCTCTTGTCGTTGCTTTCTCCAGACAGGCCCGAGCCGAGCTGGACGACCATGTTGCGGCCCATCTCTTTGGCTTCGTACAGGGCGCGGTCGGCCCGGCGAACCATCGTCTCGGGCGAGTCGCCAAGTTGAATCTCGGTGACGCCGAAACTAGAGGTGAAGCTGGTTCCCGACAGCGCTTCGTGCTTGACTGCGGCGATTTCGCGGCGAATCTTCTCCGCCCTGGCGGTCGCGGCCGCGTTATCGCACTGGGCACACAGCAATGCGAACTCCTCGCCGCCGTAACGGGCGACGACATCGCCGTTTCGGCAACACCGCTTGAGCAGCGCGGCAAAGTTCTTGAGCGCCTCGTCGCCCGCCTGGTGTCCGTAGGTGTCGTTGATGTTCTTGAAGTGATCGATGTCGCACAAAATCAGCGAGCAGGGCACGTTCCGCTCCAAATGCGAATCGATGAACTTGAGCATCGAGCGGTCAAGCTCCGCACGGTTGGCGACTTTCGTCAACGCGTCTTGTGTTGCCTTGGCGTTGAGGGATTGCACCTGTTCCTCAAGCGTCGTCTCGCTGGACATGTCGTGCAGCAAGATCGAGGCGCCCTGGCTAACGCCCAATTCGGACAAGACCGGAATGATATGCACATTGACTTGCACTTCTTTCTGACTCGCACCGGTGATGGCGTAACGGCGAACCAGTTGCACACCGCTCTTCACCGCATGGGCCACTGGGCATTCTTCATCGGGAATGACCAAGTGGCGTTCATTCAGCAGTTCAATCAATCGCGGCAGCCATCGCCGGCCGATGACCGCGTCGGCCGAAATACCGGTCAGCCGTTCGGCACCGTGGTTCCAAAACGTGATTTGTAGATTGCTGTCGACGAACAGCACGGCATCGTGCATGTTTTCGATCAGCATCTGGTGGTACGGGCTGCCTTTTTGGCCGGGCTCAGAAAGCGGCATCAGGGGCGCGTCGGCCCGTTGCCAAAATTCGGTTGAAGCCGCCGGATCGAGTTGTTGCAGCCAACGCCGGGCCACGCGTGCTTGCAAACGCGACTGGTCACCCAGTTGCAACTCGCAATAGTGCCTGACCAGTTCCGGATCAAACTGCGTGCCCGCGTTTCGGAACAACTCCGCCATAGCCCGCTCGCGGCTGAGCGCGCGGCGCCAGACGTGATCGGTCGT
>CALBTA010000305.1 GCA_937967755.1 uncultured Planctomycetaceae bacterium
TTCCAGCCACCTGAACGCCTTGTCGATGTCTTCACCTTCATAAATGCCGGCGCTGTAAAGCGAGACGATGCCCGCGGCCGTCAGCGGGAAGGTGCCGCCGCCGCCGCTGATGG
This sequence comes from uncultured Planctomycetaceae bacterium, assembly GCA_937967755.1. Taxonomy (GTDB): domain Bacteria; phylum Planctomycetota; class Planctomycetia; order Pirellulales; family Pirellulaceae; genus CALBTA01. The sequence goes on from CALBTA010000305.1 coordinate 114, forward strand.
TGTAACGGAAACTGCCGTCGGCGTTTTGGCTTTTCTTCACATAATCGAGGCATTTATTGCGAACTTCAATCGGCACATGTAGCCCGGCGTCTCGAGCGGCGCGGAGGGCCATGATCTGGCAAATGGTGATGGAAAGATCGGCGCTGCTTTTGGTCGGCTGATACCGCCAACCCCCTTGGTCGTTTTGGCAACGGCAAATTAGATCGACGGCCAACTTCAGCTTCTTGGCGACGTCTTCCCGCATGGTCATGCCGTAGACTTCCGCCAGGAATAACGTGGCGAAACCGTGGCCGTACATCTGGTCGTTGCTACCGCCACCAGTGGCGGTGATGAAGCCGGTGTCTTGAACGCAAGAGACGATGTACTCGATGCACAGATCGACGCTCTTCCCGTATGGGCCTTGGCCCGGTGGGTTGCCGGCAGCCATGAAACCTAAACCAGCCAGCGAACAAGTCGCCACGCCGCTGCTATAGCCGGACGTGCCGAACGCCCCTTTGCCCCGGCCGACCTTAATCTGTTTGCGCGCCAGATACTGCTGCGCCCGATTGATCGCCCGCTGGGCATCACCGGTAATCAATTCAGCGCCGGCACGCTCGGGTTCGGGTCGTGGCTTCGCTTCCTGCGAAAGTGCAGAGCCGCAGGCGCTCGCCATTGCCAAACCTGCGGAGCCCATTACCATCTGCCGACGATTGATCGATGTCATGCTGAAGCCCTTCTGGTATTCCTACGCCAGTTGTCCAAGATTGGATAGATTTCCCGCCCCGCGCGATTGGCCCATTATGCCGCAAGCGTTGGGTGATCCGCCAGTTGCTGGCGCAATTTGATATCTGTTAGTCGCACCAGCGCAGTGAAACGTTCTAAATCTCGCCACCAAATTTCGACAGTCTTCAAATGCGCTGTCTTCCCAAACCCCGTATCTTTGGGGGAATTGAACCCACGTCAAGGAAAAAAGCGCCAACCTAGGCTTACACATTAGCGCAAAGGTGTAAGGCCCTGTTTACACTTCCCCATAAGTGGGGGTTGTGGTAAGTCTTTAAGTAACAATAGGTTATGTAAATTCATCTGTTTGGCACGGAACGTGCAAAATCCCTTCCTCAGAGTAGCTGGCAGCCTTTCATCTTTGATTGGGGCTGCAACTTCGCCTTTCGGCGGCAGGTAAGCTGCCTAAGGCGTTGGGGGATCCTAGTGTGACGTCTGCTTGAGGAGCACCTTCGAGCCTAGAAGTCAGTCGGCGTCACCGCCGCCGCGGCCCTTTGGGTCGCGGCGGCATTTTTTGCGCTCGCTACTAGACGATGACCACTTTAGAGTCATCGCACTGCGAACAGACTAGGAAAGAGCGAGAACCTAAGTTGCTTGCAGATTTTTCCTCCTCTCTCCCCGATCTCCGTATCCCCAATATCTCCTCATCTCCCTTTCCTTCGCTCGCTGGCAGCCGAGAACGTTCGGTGGGGTTGAGCCTTTAAGAAGGGAGATTGGGGGAAGATGGAGATGGGGAGATGGTTGTTGTTGATCGCTGGATATCGGAGCGCGCCTTTCATGATCCTTGCTCGAACGAATTGACAATCCGTTCTACGGCGGGCTGGGGTGTTTCACCGGGGCTAAAACTTTTCCAAAGAAAACAGCCACCGAAACACGGGATTGCCGCGAATTTGGAAAATCTTTGGAGATTTTGTGGTGAAAAACCGGTTTTTGTGTACCATCTTTTGTATACTTATGATCATGTGTACGGATAGATAGATATCCATGAGCGGCAAGGCGCTAGCCGCCGGTGATGGCCAGCCCTTGCGAGCATGTTGGCAGCCTTTCCGGCTTACCGGCGGCTAGCGCCTTGCCGCTCAATGGGCATTCACCTTCCCTACCTTCAAAGGAGCAACGTCATGACCCAACCGCAACGACAACCACTGGCCCACATCATCAGTTCACGGCTGAAGGTCCGCGCCGCGGGAATCGCCCTGGCGAAGCCGGAAGGGGAGAATTCACCGGCACCCCCAATACCGGGCACTTTGGTGAATCGCAGCGACCGCTTGCGAAAGAGGGGTCGCCCGAAGTTGAGCCTGAGAAACAGGTTACGGAAGATGAGAATTCCCAGTCCACCGAAAACATTCACCACCAGCACCAGGTTGTGGCCGAACGTGGTGAATCAATCGACGATATTCAAAACGAAGCCGGCGAGCGCGACGCAACTGCTGAAATCCTCAAGGCTTGGGGCGACGTGACGCCACGGCAAGATTAGAATCGACTCAACTCGGTGAACAACAAACGCATGCAATTCCGATGGTCGCACTATGCCACGAAGAAATTCCGTATTGAACAGTCGCTTCGCCGTTCTCATGTTATGTGGATTGATCTTGAGTTCACTCTCCGGCATCGGCTTCGCCGCTCCACAAGAGATGTTGCTGTGGCCCGAAGGGGCACCCGGTGCGCTGGGTGACGGGGCGAAGGACAAACCGAAGTTGATTGCCTATTTGCCGGAGGCGGAAAAAGCCAACGGTGCGGCGATTGTCATTTGCCCGGGCGGCGGTTACGGACACTTGGCGATGGACCACGAAGGGCATCAGATCGGGCGGTGGCTGAATGAGAATGGCATCGCCGGGTTTATTGTCGATTACCGCCACCGCGGCAAAGGGTACGGGCACCCCGCGCCGCTGGACGATGCCCAACGGGCGATTCGCACCGTGCGTGCCAAGGCGAAAGAGTGGAAAGTCGATCCGGAGAAGATCGGCATTCTTGGCTTCTCGGCCGGCGGACATTTAGCTTCGACCGCCGCGACGCACTTCGATGAAGGGAATGCAGAGTCGGAAGATTTAGTCGAGAGAGCCAGTTGCCGGCCCGACTTCGCCGTGCTGTGTTACGCGGTGATCGCATTCGATGAGCCGTTCACCCACCGCGGATCGCAGCGCAACCTGATCGGTGCCGATGCTGATCCCGAGCTTGTCAAATCGCTTTCCAACGAAAAACAGGTCTCGCCCCAGACGCCCCCGACATTCCTGTGGCACACACACGAAGATCGGGCCGTGCCGCCGGAGAACAGCGCGCAGTTTTACCTCGCCTGTGTGAAGCACAAAGTGCCCG
>CALBTA010000306.1 GCA_937967755.1 uncultured Planctomycetaceae bacterium
CAGACGTTCCACGATGTTCCGCAAGATCCATCGCTGGGCCGCCTTCAACCTGGGCAGCGGTGCCCAGATGGCGCGCTCTCCACCAGATCGCTTGGGAATAGTGAACCGGCGATAGTTGATCGCGACCGCCGCGTCGCGATGGTACGCCAGGTGCCGCAACTGCGAAATCGAAAGCCCCAAAGCCTTGGCCAGATCGCGTGGTTTGTCCAGCGGCGGCAGTTCATTTTCAGCCGCCCGGGCTTCGGCGTTGTCGAGGTCCCACTTGTCGTAGTCGATCGCATCATTCCAGAACACCCCCTCGCCGAGGAAGACGATGTTCTGCGTCTTGTACGCCTTCCAAGCATCGGCTTTCAGCTTCCGGCGCTCGGCCGCCTCGGCCTTGAGCTGCTTCTTGTACTGCGACAGCTCACGCTGCGACATGTTGTCGGTCGCCTGCCGCTCAATCAGGAAGCCGCGCTCGCGAAGCTGCGAATCGACAAACGCATCGATGCTGCCCGCTTGCTCAATGCCGCGGAAAAGGGTGTCGAGGTCCAATCGCTGTCGTGCCATGATGTCGTACTTCTTGTATCGCTCGCCGATTAGGTAGTACGGACCTCCAGGTCCGTACACCTTACGTTTCTCGTGCTGTACTCCGGACCTGGAGGTCCAGACTACACCACCCCGCCGATCTTCTATGCCGATGCATCCAAGTACCCGCCTGCTTCCAGCTTTTCGATTCGTTGCAAGTATTCATCCCGCGCGTTATCGATGGAATCGAACTGCAATTGCTGAACCCGCATTGCCGACCCGGCAGGCCCCCAACGCATCTTCAACCGCTGCCGCTCCAGAGAAATCTGCACGACCTCTTCCACCTCGTCGGTTCGTTTGCTGTAGGTACGTGTCTCGACCGTGATGGTCTTCATCGCCCGCCCGCTTTCGCGCCGCTTTTGTTCGCGCATGGCATGCGTCAGTCGCAGGGCAATCAGGCAAGTGCATGGCCCGCCCTTCAAGCCTTGCTGGCGAAAGGTGTTGCAGGTGCATTCCGCCCGGCTGACGAACCCTTCGTCGCTAAGCAGAATTTGCGGACGGTATTCGCGCTTGTCCTCGGCGACGACTGCCTTGCCCGTCAATTCCAACCCGGTTCCGTGGATACGATTTTCCTTGGTGATCGAGACGGCGTCCTTCCGGTGAACCAAATCGTGGGCCTGCCGCTCGCGGGCGTTGCGAAATTCCAGTCGGTCTAGGTCAATCGGTGTTTCCGTCAGCGGGCGCAGCCGGTAGACCGAGCCGGGCAGGTCGTAAACCACTTGCCCGTGCTGGCAACCAAGTTGCAGCGTGTCGATCAGTTTTTCGCCTTTCAATTTCGTCGCCGCGGCCAGGCCAGCCCGATCATCGGCCCACTCCTTCGACAAATGCTTGACGACTTTCGTCAGTTCCTTCGTGCCGGAAGTCTTCCGCGGCATCAGCAAATCGAAATTGACCGCCTGCGACCAGTTCGACGCAGTGAACCCGGTCAGCCCAAGGGTGAAAGCAAACTGTTCTCCCCGCAGCACCCAAAAACTCGGCAGGCCGCTGCCCAGCAGATGGGCTTCCACTTCGTGAACGAACGGCAGCATTCGCCGCAGCAGCATCAACCGCCGCCGGCCCCAAATGCGAACGACCTTTGCCTGCCGGCCCTGGAAAATTTCCGAACTGGTTTCGAAGACCGTTTCCCACGGTTCCAGCACGATGCGCGGTTTTTCGCCGGGAACCAGTTCCACCCGCAAGCCGCGCCGCTTGCGCCGCTGGTCGGCGTGCATCCGCAAGTGTCGCAACACGTTGTACAAATCCATCGCCGTCAGCTTGAACGAATCCATCGGCAGCAGCGTTGAGGATTGCACCTGCAGGAAGCCGCGCAGCCAGGAGTCGGGAACTTTGATGTGCTTCTCGTCTTGCCCGGTCGTCGCGACCTTTACGGCTTCCTGCCCGATCGTCAGGCGGGTCTGGCGGTAGCTACGAAACCGCTGCACGCTTTCGTACAACGTTTGGCTGAAATCGATGTTCGTCGTGCCGCAAACCGGATCGTCTTGCAGGTCGAACGCTTCCAGATCGACCGACAGGTTGGCGTAGCTGCCTTCGTCTTTGCTGAAGACTTCCAGGAACACCCGGTCGGGGTGAACGGAAATGACCGGGTCCAAAATCAGGTAGGCCAGCGGGTCGTTGCGGGCGAGCCAATCGAAATAGGCCCGTTGGGCTTGCCAGGCGTTCAGGTTCGCCGACTGGCTGCGCATCCGGCGGTAGGCGTGGTACGCCGTGCGGTCCTTCGGCACGTAGCGATAGTCGCTGCCGACCACCGCGTACATCGCCCCCAGGGCTTCGCGAAGCCGCAAGGGGTCGCGCACGATGCCATCGAGGAATACCGGCTGCCGATTCAAATTGCCGAACAGAGCCAGCCGCGAGCCATCGCCTTCGCTGACCATCCGGCTTTGCCCGGCGTAGCTGATGTCGACGTCGCTGTGCCGCGGCTGCGAACCGTTCTCACCCGCGCCGTTTTGCCCAGCGCCGTTGTCGCCGCCGTTGCCGTTGTTATTTTCGTCACTCATAGTTTAGCTCGACTTCTTCGCACTGATTCGCTTCGAGCGGCGCAGTCCGCGCCAGGCCGCTTTGCAAATTTCTTCCCCGCCCGAATCGTCCTTGCCGATCTTGACCAGGTGTTTCCGGGCAGCGGCACTGGCGATGCGGGACAAGCCTTCGATGGCCCCCAGGCGAGTGCCGTCGGGCAAATCCTTATTGCCGGCGACTTCGGCCAGTCTGTCCGTGGCGTCGCCGTCGACCAGTTGCGGCAGCACGATCGCCTGATAGTGGGCGTGGTCTGCTTGCTTTTGGGCGATGGGCAAAATTTCCACGTCACGCGCCAACAGCCGCCGGTAAATGGCCCGGTCGGATAGGTAATCGGCGGCCTGCTCGCCCGCCCGCGTCGCATCTTCGCGAGCCAAAATATCGGCCGCCGCCACGCGCACGCCGGCGTTGGAATCACCGGTGCATTGCTCTATGGTCTTCAAGTCGGTCTTGGTCAGCTTGAGATGGCTGATCGCAGAAATGGCAGCGGTGCGAACATCGCTGTAGCGGATTTGCTGCTGATGCGACGTGAGCAACGCAAACAATTCCGCCTTGGCGACTTCCGCGCGGCCGGCGGCCCAGGCCAACCGTCAGAGGGCCTTGGTCGCTTCG
>CALBTA010000307.1 GCA_937967755.1 uncultured Planctomycetaceae bacterium
CGCTTTCCTTGCCGGTCTTCGCCAGCGGTTCAACGCTGCCGAACACCCGGTCGACCAGATCGCGAGGGTTCTCCTGCATCGTCCCGGCGATCGTGCCGTCTTCGTTGTAACTGTGGACATAACGACAGACCCGGCTGCGGCGGAAAAACGTTCCGCCTACCAACGTCGGCACCATCCCCGCGGGCAGCCCGTCGGGGTAGTGGGCTTTGCGAATGATCTGATCGATGGAAGGCCCGCCCGACTTGGCTTCCCCTTCGGGCGGTTCGGCCGTGAACGCGCCGGAAGAACCATCGAAGTGGGCGTTGATGCCCTTCTGGTCGCAACGGACCTGATCGACGTTGCGCATGATCAGCAGTTTGTCGGAAAGCGGCTTGAGCGGTTCCAACACCCCGTCGAAACCTTCATCTTGCAGCGGAGCGGGAATTCCCAACCCAAAGAACACATTGAACGCCCGCACCGGAACAGCCTCCGCTGCCGCGGCCGACGCGGTGCTAACCATCATTTCCTCGAGCAGCGGCAAGCCAATGGTGACGCTGCCTAGACCTTTGAGGACGGTACGGCGAGATAAAGTGCGCATCATTTTCTTATGGCTCCGTTCGAGTTTTCCGCACAAGATCGCTCAACAAAATAGCGGTCACAACATCCGCGTAGCTTCCGCCTTTTGCTTTGGCGTCTGCGTGTATTGTAGCAACTGCCGCCGCGTCGGCGGCCAAAAGCGGACGGCCGAGGGCGAACTGGGTGATTTTCCAGGTCAGGGTTTCGCTGGCCCGGTCGCTCGCCGCCAGCACGTCCATCAGTTCCGCGGAAGATTTGTATGGCACGGACTTCGCTTGCCCTGGGAACAGGATTTCACCATCGTCTCTCAGCGGGTTGTTGTGGTGGTCGCGCTCGGAATAGGCCCCCACACCATCGAATCGTTCCAAGCCGAACGCCAGCGGTTCGAACTTCGCGTGGCAGCCGCCGCATGCATTGTTGCCGATCCGCTGCAGGGCGATGCCCCGTTGCGTCAGCCCCTGCTTGGTCGGAACGGGCGTCGTGTCGACGCATGGCGGCGGGTCCTTCACTTCGCCGCGCAGGACGTTGTGCAACACGAACAGCCCGCGGGCCACCATCGAGGCTTCGTTGCCGCCGATGGTCAACACGCTGCCTTGGGTAAGCAATCCGCCACGGCCCGGAATTGAAGACAAATCGTAGAGCGCAACTTCGCCGGAGCGCTCTTTGATCGGCTTTAACCCATAATGCTTCGCCAACTCCGCCGTGGCGAATGTGAGTTGGGCGTTAAACAAATCGGACAGCGGGCGGTCTTGCCTCCAGGCGACCTCTTGAAAGTACGCGATAGTTTCCGCCCGCATGTCGGCAGCGAGCGCCGGCCTCCAGTCGGGAAAATGCTTCTCGTCGCGCTGCAAGTGGTCAAGTCGATCGAGGTTCAGCCACTGCTCAAGAAACTGTGTCGAACGTGAAACGGCGCGCGGGTCTTTCAGCATCCGCGCGGCTTGCCGCTGAATCTCATCCGCTTTGGCCAGTTCGCCGGTTTCCGCGGCTCGGTGAAGCTCCGCATCCGGCGGACCGCCCCAGACGATGTAACTCATCCGCGAGGCCAGCACAAACGGGCCGACAGGCTGGGCCGTGCCGTCGCCCTGCTGCGGTTCGATGCGGTAGATGAACCGCGGCGATTGCAGCATCGCTTCGGCGACGTAGCGAGTCGCTTCCTCGTTGTCACCATCGGAGTCGGCGACCGCCTTGGCGATTCGACGGTAAGTTTCGATCTCGCGGTCTTCAAGCGGGCCGCGCAGAATCCACTGACCCAACTTTGGAATCAACTCGTCGACATTGATGTCATTAACATCCAACCCGCCGGTCAACCAGCCAACCAGCTTTGCCGCGTCCATCTTCTGGGCGATCGTTTTGGCCAACTCGGCGAACGCTTCGACGTGGGCCAGGTCGACAGTCAGGTTGTACGCCGTGTTGGTGAACCCGTCTGCCCGCACGTCCGGCGGCAACAGCTTTCGCGCGTCGGCGTCGATGTCGACGCCGGTTGTTCGCCGTACGGTTTCGATGTACTCGATCACCGTTAGACGTTGCACGAAGATCTTCGCGGCGACCCCGCCGTCGCGATAGACGGCCGGATCAAGCACCTCGACGGGCCAAATCGCCCCATCGTCAATCCATTCTTTCAGCGCCAACTTTTCCTCGGTCGAAAGCGGGTCGCGCTCTTTCGGCATCTCGCCCGAATCAACCTGTTCCCACAGCGAACTGTTCTTCGCATCACCGGGAAGAATCGCCTTACCGCTTTCGCCGCCTGCGAAGGCCGCTTTGCGGTGGGCCAGATTCAAATCGCCCTTGTGCGTGCCGGCGTCGTGGCATTCGAAGCAATGTTTGACGAGGATCGGGGCGACCTGTTGGTTGAACCGCTGCAGATTTTTTCGCTCTCGGGCTTGGGCGAGCAACTCGCGCACCGCTTCGGTCCCCGCGCCGGCGCGGAAGTTGCGGTTGATGTCTTCGGCCGGCAAGCTGCGGTTGTAAATCGCAATCAGATAATACGTTCCCTGCCAGGCGCGGTCGCCCGACAACTCGTTCCCCAGCGCCAAACGATACGAACCGTTCCAATTGTTCAGGTCGCCCGCAACGGTCTTGGCGGCCGCCTGTTTGCCGTTGATGAAAATTCGGGCCTGCCCCTTCGCGTCGCGGGTGTAAACGACGTGCGACATATCAGTCTTCAGCGACTTGCCACCGGTGGGCAGCGATGGAATGCCGTTGCCGCTGGTGCGCGATGTTCGCAGGCGGGCATCGAACGCGTCGCGCTCTTGCCCCAACGTGAAGTTCCGGTTGGTCGTATCGGCAGAGATCGTGACAATCCGGGCCGGGCCATCCTGATCGATTTTCGCGGGGCGAACCCAAGCTTCGATGGTCAGCTCGCCCGAATCGCCTACAGCTTCCGTAATCTTCTGAGCGGGTTTCTCTGACCGGATGACGGTCTTGCCGTGAATCTCCAATTCGCCGGCGGCCCGGCGAACTTCTCCTGCGTTCTCAATCGGCAAGTCGAACGCCTCGCCGACGCTGCTGCGATCCTTCACGAGAGCACCTTAGGCATCGCCGAAATCGTAGAGCGCGATCAGGCCCTCGTGCGTGCGACCGCCAGACGGCGACTGCGCAGCGGCCAATTGTGCCAGCGCAACTGCCAGCGAAAACACCGCTATTCGACTCGTGTAAACCGTGAACAATCTTTGTTCCTCATCTAAGACCGTCAAACCACTGCTTTCCGAATCATTCTCCATCGAAGCCGGCCGATTTGCAAACTCCAACACTATATGGCGATGGCGCCCGCGGTTGTTACACTTCACTCTATGGCCAGACAAACGTCCGACCGCGAAGACCTGCTCAACGAAGCGACCGCCCTGGTCGTGCGGGCAGAGTTTACCGCTGGCGGCTTCGCCGAAAATATTCTCGTCGGCTTTCGCAACAACGACGCCGCCAGCGTCTACATCGGACCCGATCTTGCCTACCACTTCACATCCGACAACCAACTGCGGCGGGCGATTCGCGACGGGCTGCTGATCAAGGCAGTCGACGGCCGGCTTTTCGAAATGCGCCGCCAGCGGGCCGACGGCGAGGTACAACTGCTCCGCCGCGAACTGCCGCCGGATGAAACCGCCGAGTACCTGGCGAACTGCCGCCAGCAACTTCACCAAATCAACAAGCGCATCACCGCAAACGATATCGAACTCGTAGGGCAAAGTCCTGCCGACGGCGACGCGATGCGAAAGATTGCCGCGTGGCTGGAATCGTTGCCAGACGAAATCGCCATCGCCGAAAAGCCAAACGTGGTGTAGCACCTCGCCCGTAGAACGGATTGTCAATCCGTTAGAGGTACTACTTCACCGGAAGCTGTACCACTTCCGCATTCCCCTCTGCCCAATCCAACTGCGATCCAACTTCGCAATGCCCCGTCCGCACGTAAGCCAAGGCCAAAGGCGCACCCAATCCCAGCGAAAACACCGCCGACGTGACCTTACCCACAACCTTCCCGCCCGCCAGAAGGTCCGTGCCGTCCGCCGGAACGGTTTCGCCATCGAAGTTCACGCCGACCAACAGCTTGTTCACATGCCCCAGCGCATCCAACCGGGCGACCGTTTCCTGACCCAGGTAACAACCCTTGGTCAGGTTTAATGCCCGCGCATCGCGATTGACTTCCTGCGGCAGATTGTCGTCGGTAATGTCACGGCCAAACACCGGCGTGCCCGCTTCAATCCGCAGCACTTCCAACACATCGCTGCCGCAACTTTGCAGCCCCGCGCCCGTCAACGCCCCGCGCAGCGATGTCAAATCGTCGCTACGGCAACAGATGGTCAAACCCTCAGGCGAAACGGCGCTGCCCCGGCCGATCGCAAACTCCACATCGCCAATCGCCCCGGTGGTGAACGCGAGATACGCATCGGGCAGTTCCAATTCGGCCGCCGCATTCAACTTCACCGCCGCTTCCGGCCCACCGACGTGCAGAAAACTCCAACCCTCGGTGACGTTGTGGATTTGCACGTCACTGGCGAGGGTATACCGCTCCAGGTGCGGCAACAGCGTCTCAACTTGCCCCGGCACGGTTTCAATCACCAGCGAATCATCGCCGCAATAGACGTAAACATGCCCCAGCGTCTTCCCCTTCACACTAGTGATAAACGCCTCGGTCCCGGTGTTCGGCTGCAGGCTTTCAATATCAGCCGTGCAATAGTTATGCAGAAATTTCGCCCGATCGTCACCCGCAATTTCAATCTGCGTCCGCGTCCCAACATCGGCAAACGCGGCGGCAGCGGTGAAAGCGTTATAGTCGTCTTGCAAAGTGGGCATGCCAACTATCGTAGGATGATTCCGGCTGGTTGTCACTCACACGTCGTCACTCGATTCTGTAAGCGACGCTAGATGTTGAACTGTTGCCAAGACGTTCACCGCATCAACAAGGTTCATGGCGATTGATGCAAGGAGCGGTCTTGCAATTCGCGAAGGCGACAACTCGTTGCAGCGATCCATTAGATTGAATCGCTTTACGTCGCGAGGAAAGCCGATCACGGCGCGATCCTGCGGTGGCTAGAAGCCCTCGCTACGTGCGTAGGCGGCTAATGCTTGGGCGATTCGCGGTTTTGCAGCTTTCTGCGCAATTGGGCCGCCAGTTCGTACTGCTCTTGAGCGACCGCTTCAGAGAGTTGCTCGTTCAGCGTGCGGCCGACCTCGAAGCGTTCGCGGACTGATTCACGCAGTTCGACCAACCGGCTGACCAGTTCGTCATCCTCGAACTTCTCTTCCAGATCGAAGTCGTCGAAGAAGACCCGCAGCCGGGCCAGCCCGTTGTTGATCGCTTCAATCGCCGACTCGGCCCCGTCGGATTCATCCTCCAGCGCGGCCAGCGCATCGGCCTGCGTGCGGTGGAACAGAACGAACGGGCGGTATTGCTCGTGCGTCATGGTCCACTCTTCATCGGGCGAATGCCGGCGGCAGAAGTCCATCAAGCTAAGCGTGTGCGTGGCGTCGTTCACCGCGTCGTCGTACCGTCGCATCGCCAGCCAGCAGATGCGGCGGTGGTAAAACTGCACGAACTCGCGGTCCGCCTGTCGGCATTGCTCATCGGTCATGGTGAAGTCGCCGTCGGCGTGCAGCGTTTCAGCGACGAGCAAGTCGAAATAGGTTTCGAAGCCCTCGGGCATTTCGCCGTCGGGCCGGCCTGAGACTTCCAGTTGCAGCACTCCCATATCAACCCGCATTTGAATCACGTCGCGGCGGTCGATTCCCTTGACCAACCGGACGCTGACCTCGTCGGGATCGAAGGCCCAATCCTGGAGAATATCGTCGATATGTTTCTTTCGTCTCGCCATGGCAGCATTATACCAACGAGGGCAAGGGAGCGCCAGCGGGTGATAGCAAATGGAGTGAATATCCTATCTTCAAGCGGGCGGCGAAAACAGTTTCATGGCAAACCGGGGCGGGTGGAGTAGGATAGAATGCACTAAGCCTTTTCTGAAAACTACCGCAGCGTAGGCTGCCGGGCTTTGGAGAGATTCGTACGAATCGTTGATTTCTTGGAACTCTCGCGAATTCGGCTACGAGACTTGGGGTACGGAACTTGTCAAATGATCGCACGGACTAAACTCCTGCCGCGCACGCGGCGATTGCCTGTTCGACACTTTGCGGTTGCACTGCTTGTCGTTGCAACGGCGCTGGCGCTCAACGCAAACGCAGCCGAACTTTCCGCCCTGGCATCCGCGCTGGAAACCATCACGGCCGATCAGCTAAAGGAGCATACCGACACTTTGGCGGACGACTCCTTTGAAGGCCGTGAAGGGGGATCGCGCGGCGGGAAGGCGACCGCGAACTATTTGATGACCAGGCTGGAAGGCTACGGGCTTTCGCCCGGTGGAAAGAGCGGCAGCTATTTCCAATCATTCGGATCGTACCGTAACGTGTTGGCCGTACTGCCGGGCAGCGACGAGCAGTTGAAGGAAGAGTACATCATCCTTGGTGCCCACTTCGACCACGTCGGTTACGGAACAAGAAAGAACGCCTACGGCGCGGGCTTCATTCATAACGGAGCAGACGACAACGCCAGTGGAACGGCCGCGCTGCTGGAGGTCGCCCAAGCGTTTGCCGAAATGGAGGTCGCCCCGCGGCGCAGCATTTTGTTCGCATTTTGGGATGCGGAAGAAAAGGGGCTGCTGGGTTCCAAGCATTGGGTGGCCAACCCGACCGTGCCGCTCGACAAGGTGCGACTGAAAATCAACGCCGATATGGTCGGCCGGATGGAAGACGAGAAGGTGATCGTTTACGGCACGCGGACCGCCCCGGGGCTGCGGCGGATTGTCGCCGAGGCGAACCAAGGTATTGACCTGAACGTCAGTTACGTGTGGTGGATCAATCCGCGGAGCGATCATTACACGTTCGTCAAGAAGCAAGTTCCGGTGTTGATGCTGCACACCGGATTGCATAAGGATTACCACCGCCCCAGCGACGACGCCCACCGCTTGAACATCGATGGGCTGCAGCGCACGTCGAAATTGCTGTTCAGCACCGCGCACGATCTGGCCAACCGTGATGATGTTCCTCGTTGGCGCAAGGAAGCCGCTTGGGAGAGCACCTCACATCGCAAGACGTTTGAATCCGCCCCGGCCGCAAGCCCGCCGCGGCTGGGTGTCTCGTGGGAAAGCGTTGCCGAACAAGGCGAAGAGAGCGGGCTGCTCGTAAAAGGTGTTTCGCAAGGTTCTTCCGCCGAAGCCGCCGGCGTGCTGCCGGGCGATCGAATTACTGCGTTTAACGGCCGGGCGATTAACTCGGGCGAAGAGCTACGCGCCCAGGTACTCGCTTCGCCGCAAGATGTGGAAATCGTCGTCCGCCGAAAGTCGAGCGACGAGCCGATCACCTTGAAAGCGAAGTTGCCGGGCCAGCCAGTGCAATTGGGAATCTCCTGGCGGGAAAACTCGGCCGAACCGGGAGCGGTAACAGTGGTGAAGGTCATTGAAGGCTCGCCCGCTTACGCCGCGGGTATTCGGCGGCTGGATCGCATCTACGCCGTTGACGGAGAACGCTTCGCCAACAGCGATGCCTTCGAGAAAGTCGTTTTGCCCAAGAATCGAACCGTCCGGTTCCTACTCGAACGAGCGGGCCGGCTGTTCGCGGTGGAGGTTAAGCCAAACCTCCTTGCCGGCGATTCGCCTGAAACGAGACAAGAGTGAGTTTCGCGCAGGCGATGGGGTTTTTCACCAGGGCCGAAAATATTTTCAAGAATTCGGCCGCCCAAACGCGGGATTGGCGCAAATCTGGAAAATCTTTCCAGATTGTTTGGTGAAAAACCGGTTTTTGTGTACCACCTTGTGTATACTTATGATCACGTGTA
>CALBTA010000308.1 GCA_937967755.1 uncultured Planctomycetaceae bacterium
CACGGGCGGGCGAGTGTTTTCGTGGATGAGGGGGACTGGTACATGCTGGGCCATACCGATTGCAAGCACCTGGGGCCGGATAACCGCTGCGGCATCTACCACACGCGGCCGCAGATTTGCCGGGATTATTCGACGGAGAACTGCGAGTACGACGACACCTGGACTTACGAGCAGTACTTCGAATTGCCCGAGCAGATCACCGAGTACATCGAGGCCACGCTGCCGCGCAAGGGCAAGAGCATTCGCAGCCAACGTCCGGAAGAATTGCCGCTGCTGTAACCCATCGAACAAGGCGAAGCGATGTCGGGTAAGGCCAACCAGTTGATCCAGCCGCGCACGCTGCGCGGCTTCCGCGATTTCAAGCCGGCGATGATGATGCCCCGCGAGGCGATCATCGCCACGGCCCAGCGTGTCTATCGCACCTACGGCTTCAGCCCCATTGATACGCCCGCCCTGGAACTGGAAGAAATCCTGACGGGCAAGGGAAGCGACGAAACGGACCGGCAGATGTACCGGTTTGAGGACAACGGCGGCCGCCGCGTCGCCATGCGGTTCGACCTGACCGTGCCGCTGGCACGCTTCGCGGCGCAGCACGTGCCGGAGTTGGGAACGCCGTTTAAGCGCTACCACATCGCCACGGTATGGCCGGGTGAAAAAGCCCAGCGCGGGCGTTACCGTGAATTCATGCAGTGCGACTTCGATACCATCGGCACCAAGAGCATCGTGGCCGATATCGAAACGGCCCTGGTGATTCACGACCTGTTCCTCGCCATCGGGTTTGAGAAATTCAAGATCCGCATCAACAACCGCCAGGTGCTTAGCGGGCTGCTCGCCAAGCTTGGCCTTCAAGAAAAATCAGTTGAAGTACTACGGGCCCTCGACAAACTGGCCAAGGCTGGCCGCGAAACGGTGGCGGCGGAAATGGTTGAGAAGGCTGGCGCGGAAACGCAGCAAGCGGAGGACTTGTTGAAGCTGGCGGAGTTGACCGGTAGCAATGACGAGATATTGGAGCAACTGCCGCCTCTGGTTGCGGGCAGCGAAGTGGGTGATGCCGGCGTGGCGAAGCTCCGCGACGTAATCGAAGGCTGCCGGGCCGCTGGCGTGCCCGATACCCGGTTGCAGCTTGATGTATCGATTGCCCGCGGGCTGGATTATTACACCGGGACGATCTACGAAACGTTCCTTGAAGACCTGCCGGGCATCGGCAGCGTTTGCAGCGGCGGGCGTTACGATAACCTAGCAGCGCTTTACACCAAGGCCGAACTGCCTGGGATTGGCGCGTCGCTCGGCCTGGATCGCCTATTGGCCGCGATGGAAGAGCTGGAAATGTTGCCCACCGCCTGCACGCCGGCCGACGTGCTGCTGGTCTATTTCGATGCGGAGCGGTTGAGCGACTACCTCCACCTGGCGGCGAAACTGCGGGCGGCGGGGATTGCGG
This sequence comes from uncultured Planctomycetaceae bacterium, assembly GCA_937967755.1. Lineage (GTDB taxonomy): Bacteria > Planctomycetota > Planctomycetia > Pirellulales > Pirellulaceae > CALBTA01. The sequence continues at coordinate 1,439 of CALBTA010000308.1, forward strand.
TGGAGCTTTACCCCGACGCGAAGAAGCTGGGGCAGCAGCTCAAGTACGCCGAAGGCCGCGGCTTCAAAGCGGCGATCATCGCCGGCTCACGCGATTACGATCAAGGCGTCGTGCAAATCAAAGACCTAGCCCAACGGCGGCAATCAGAAGTCGCCATCGACGAAAACGCCAGCCAAATCGTGGGAGCCATTCGGGAAATTGTGGATCGTAAAAAGTCCAGTTGATACGGAGTTCGAGTCTGACAACGCAAAAGATTGGAAGATTTGAACAGGAGAGCGCAGAGAGCGCGGAGGAGTGAGATAGAACATTCGACAAGATTCGCCCGGATGAACGAAAACTTGAATTCTGACCAAACTCAGTGCCGAAATTCGCTCCCTATTCCCTTCGTGATCTCCGCGACCTTCTGTTCAAAAATCTCCCAAACTCTTGTATTATTCGAAAGTCCGCGAATCACTTCAAGGATCGGTCGATGGCGCAGCGGCACAATCATTACGAAGCGGCCTTTGAGGCGTTCTTGCGCGAGCGCGGCGTTCCGTACGTCGCGGTCGACGAAGCCAAGCGGGCGACGTTTGCCGGCAAGTCGGTCAAGAACCTGGACTTCATCGTTTCACCCGTCGGGGCGCGCCGTCGCTGGCTGGTCGACGTCAAAGGGCGAAAGTTTGCCAGCGGTGCGGGGCGGCAATGTTGGAAGAACTGGACGACCCGTGATGACCTGGAAAGCATGGCCCGTTGGCAAGCCCTGTTCGGTGCTACCTTCACCCCGCTGTTGGTCTTCGCCTATGAAGTGGTCGGCGATCTATCTCCGCTGGAGGGCGATCAACTCTTCGTGTTTCGCCAACGCCTGTACGCGATGGTCGCGATTCAACTCGATCACTACGCCAGCGCCGCCCAAACAATTTCGCCGAAATGGAATACGGTGGCGATGCCTGTAGCCCGGTTTCGCGAAATGGCCCGCCCCTTGACCGAGTTTCTGGGTTACGGAATGGAGTCAAGTTCGGCGGCGGAATCCGCGCCTGCGTCCACGCCCACTTCGTCCGCAATATGGGGCCTTTGATCGTCTTCCTCATCACCCGACGCCGGTGCTGCTTCTGCATCGCGCAAGATGTCTTCCAGGTACTCCAGCCCATCGGGCGACGGAGCCAGACTGACGGTAAGCCGTTTGGTTTGAAATGGCCGCAATCTGGCATCTCGCCGCGCGGTTAAGTAACCCGTCTTGCTAATTTGCACATCGTAGTCACCGCGCGGCAACGTCAGCGTCATGACGTTTCCATCGGTCGGCCCGTGCACTTGCCCCCGGCCCAGGTCGTCGACAATTAGTACCGTCGCACCCGCGTGATCGACATCCAACTCCACTTTCCCTTCCCCTGGCATGTAGTTGTCGTAATAGAAGTAACCGCATGCTGCCAGGAACGCCAGCACTGCGAATACCATCACCAAGTAAGAGAACGAAAACCGCCGGCCTTCGTTTTCGTCAGGGCAATCGGGATCTTTCGCCGCCGTCCGCGAAGCGACGCGCTTAGCCGGTTTCAACCTGCCCTGCTGCAGAAGCTGCAAATCCTCGACCAACGAGGTGACAGTCTGGTAACGGTCTTCCGGGTCTTTTTCGACCATCCGGGCGAAGACATCATCCAAAGCGCCGGGCAGGTCGGGCCGCTTCTTCCGCAGCGAAGGGGCCGGCTTCTCGCGGTGAGCGACGATGCGGTCCACGACACTTTCATCGCGAAAAACGGGAGCGTTGGTTAGCAGGAAGTACAGCGTGCAGCCAAGGCTGTAAATATCGCTCCGCGCGTCGGCGTTACGCGGGTCGCTGGCCTGCTCGGGGGCCATGAAGTCGGCGGTTCCGATCACCGCGCCGTCGCGGGTCACTTGGGTGTGCGAAACGCCTTCGCCGGCACCGTCGGCCGTGCGTTTCAACTGTGCGACCCCCATATCCAGAATGCGAATAGTGCCGTGCTCGTCCAACAGCAGATTGGCGGGCTTGATATCGCGGTGGATGACGCCAACCCGGTGGGCATACTCAAGCCCGCGGGCAGTCTGCACGACGTAGTCGATGGCAGCATCGAAATCGAGCCGGCCTTCTTCAGACAGGATTTGCTGTAGGTCCTTACCTTTGACGTACTCCATCACCAGGTAAGGAACTCCGCCGGAAACATCCGCGTCGAAGGCGGTGACGTTGTTCGGGTGCGCCAGCCGCGCGGCCGCCTTCACTTCCTGGCGAAAGCGGCGCAGGCCCGCCTTGGAACTGACACGTTCGGGCGGCAGGACTTTTAGCGCAACAATGCGGTCCATCTCTCGGTGCCGCGCCTTATAGACGTGGCCCATCCCGCCGTGGCCCAACACGTCGAGCACGACGTAGTTGCCGATAACCAAATCCTGGAGATCGCCGGCGCAGATCGTATCGGCCTGATAGGGCGTGAGCTTGTTTAGCTCGACCAATTCGCCGGCCAACTGCGCGCCGTCCATCGTTTGTTCGTCACTCTCCAGCGTTGCCCGCACTTGGGAAAGATCATCCGGCGAGAGTACACCCTCGTCGGCCAATCGCGTCAGCAGCGGATCGGCAGAGTTCGTCATTACAGCCTGGCAGAGTAGCTTATGAAGAAAGGTGACGGTCGGGGGAAACCGTCACCCTTAATTGTACACATCTGCCGCGGGGCGGGGAGCGATTGCCGTCAATTCCGAAAAAAGATGCTTTCGACATTGCCACGGAGTACCTGCTGCCCGAACTCCACGGCCCGCTCTTCGCTCCAGCCGCGGTCGATGACGTATCGCTCGGCGAGAACCTTGGCCAAAATTCGCTTGTACATGTTGAACTTGGGCAGGGCGAACTCCAGCTTGTACATGTCGCTGTAGTAGCCGATTTGTTTGGTGCGCGGCACCGCTTCCAGCCGTGCGGCCGCGTCGTGTTCGATGAATGTCGGCGTGTTGCTGTACCACCAGTGCCCGTTGGTGACGACGTTCGGAAAAATCCAAGCGTAGCTGGCCAGTTCCTGGTTGGTTACGCTGGCCAGCACAGAGATCGGAAACGTGACACTGCGGAAGGCGTTGAACAGTTCGGCATATTGAATGAGCGATACCCGGCTGTCGTACAAATCCTGGCCTTGAAACACGCCCGCCGGGTAGACGCTGCGGTTGACGCCGATCATCAAGTCGAACGGCAGCTTCGTTTCGGCACAAAACTCAGCCAGCGTCCAAAAAGCGAACCTGGCCGCGGCCGCCCGTTGGTTCGCGTCCGCGTCGAGCGCGTCGCTGCACACCGCTTTCACAGCGGCGTCCGCTTCGGAGTCCGCAATGCGGGCCGGGCTGAAGTCTGGCGGCAGGCTAATCGCGCAAGCCCGCGCGCCGCGGCTGGTGAAATGTTCGAACAGTTTTCCAATCGCGCTCCGCAGCGTCGCCGCATCGCCTACGGATTCGCCCGTTGCTGATTCCAACCGCTGGCGGACGCCTGGCTTGCTGAGGTGGAATACCAGATCGTCCGTTCGCAGGCAGGGGATGTAGACGCTGGTGTCAAAGCCTTCGAGTGGGTCGTCGAAGTCGTTCGTCAGAAAGACTGACTCGAGTTGGCTCTGCCGCAAGACGGCTTCGGGCCAATCGGGCTGGCTCATCTTTTGCACCGCCGTATCGTAAACCGGCTCCCAATTGTCGCCGGTCAGGCGATCGCCTTCGAAGCCGAAGAACGCCTGAGCGATCTCGATGAACCAACTGTACTGAATCGTGTTGTCGATTGGGCCGAGGTTTTCCATCAGCCGGCCGACCTTCTCCTTCGGGCTGATGCCGGGTTCTTCAATGCGCTCCCGCGGCATACCCGCCGAGTGGGCAAGCTCGGTGTAGTAGTGATAACCCAGGATGTCCGCCAAGGTCTCCGACGCGGGCTGGTGTGCGTTGATGTGCGTATGCGGATCACTCAATGGCAGCGCGTGGAGTTGGTCGTACAGGCGATCTCGACGTTGTTCGGGTATCGCTGCGGAGTCGTGGTTTGAGTAGTTGAAGAATCGCGATACACAGAAGTGTATACAACTTCCACGAGACGCTATAGCCGGGGATCAACGGCCCGCGCAGGGAAGTTAAGAACAACACCCGCCGCCAATGACAGTCGCGCGTCTACGTAGTCAGCGGAGGCGGGGCCGTTGCCAACGAAGCATAGCATTCCGACGCGAGCTGCTCGTCACCTTCACGAGGAAGAAACGCCAGCCGCAGCCGCGCGCGGCGGATGACCCCTTTTTCCAAACCCGGGCGAAATAGTTCAAAGGCGATGCGCGTTGTTTCATCGCCTGGCGAATTGATTTCAATGTCTTCACAATCCGCGGGGTGAGCTGCCAGCAGGAGACTGCTGGATTGATTCTCGGGGCGAACCAACATCTTGGCGGCCGCGCCGCCAGTGTTTACGCATCGCGCGGATGACAACTCGCTGACAACTTGCAGCGACGGGTCGCTATCGAGCAAATCGGTTTGCCGCGAGACGATCAGGTCTACGCCAGGAACGTTGCCCAACGACATCGCCCAAATCGAGGCCCGCCAGTAGACGTGCAATGAGACCGGGCGCGATTCCGTCTGCGAATAACTGACGACCAAATCTTCCCCACGGGTGTATTGGTCGATGATCGACTCGTCGTCGGTACCCGGATTTGACTGCAAACAAAACAGCCGCGCGCTGGCAAAAGCATTTCCTTCGACCTGAAGGTCATGCAACCCTTGCCAAGG
>CALBTA010000309.1 GCA_937967755.1 uncultured Planctomycetaceae bacterium
CTACGCAGGCGGGCTTCTCCGAAACGTGCCGTGGCTGAGGATCCGTTTGATACGGGCGGGGTGCGTTCACCGCGTAGCTTGAGGTCACTTCAGCGCCCTCGCTCATCAAAGGATCAGCGAATGACAAATTTCATGAGTACATACGGAACTTATGTGCGCTATACCTTTTCTAACCTGACAGATCGCGTTAACCAAGTGCGGCGATCACGAAAACAGGGCGAAGCGCCAACTTTCAGCACGGCCATCAATATCGCGGGGGTGTGCTGAATTGGGCAGCACAAATTGCGGCTGCGGCCAAGCGATAAGTGCTTAGACGTTCAGCATTTACGAGCATTTAGGATTCAGCGAAGACAGCAAACTTTCAGCACTGGAAGAATCCGACGCTGAAATTGCTGGATGACATAACCGCAAGGTTGCCAGCGAGTTACGTCACAACCAGCGGAAACCAAGTGCTGAATTCCGTGCTGAAAGCGAAGGGAGCCGCCTTTCGATGGGCGGCAGATGGAGTGTGTCTGCTGCATCGTAACGGTATAATCGCCGGGAAGCGGCTTGGGCCATTGTTTGGGGGTGAGAAAAATGAGCGAGCATTTCGATCCATATCACCGTTGGTTGGGGATAGCTCCGGAGGAGCAACCGGCCAATCACTATCGGCTGTTGGGGCTGAAGCAGTTTGAAGGCGATGCCGACGTGATCGAGTCGGCGGCTGATCGCCAGATGGCCCACGTCCGCGGTTTTCAATCGGGCGAGCATGCCGGCGATGCGCAGCGAGTGCTGAATGAAATTTCCGGGGCCAAATTGGTGTTGCTCAATGCCGAACAAAAAACGAACTACGACGGTCAGTTGCGGGCCCAGTCCGGCGCGGCTGCGAAGGTGAACGAACCGAAGATGGCTCAGGCGCTGCCGCTTGCATCCGCCGCTTCGGTCCCGCCGCCGAAGCGCCCGCCGCCCAAGCCAACAGCCGCGGCCAGCAGTTCACCCACGAAATCCAGCGGCCTGCCGATCGCGCTGTTCGTCGCCGTACCGGTGGTCATCCTGTTGTTGGTGGTGGGAGGAGCTGTGGCCCTCTTCGCAATCCGTTGGGGAAGCCATCAGGCTGTCGCGCGCAACGATGTTGATAACGGTCCGGCCGAAGCCATTTCGCATCCCGTAGTGCCAACATCGAACCAACCCGAACCAACGGCCACTGATGAAACTGATCGAGAGCCACAGGTCGATCCGCCGCCGGCCGACGGTGCAGGGAAACCCCCAAGTGACTTACCCGATCCCGAACCGCCCGTTCCAGTGGAGAACATCGACCCGCCGATCGTCGTCGATCCGATTCCACCTGATGATACCGACGTGATCGCTCTGGCCCCCGATGCCGAATTGCCAGTTTCGACTGACTTGTTGAAATTCCCCGTCCCGGGCAAAGCCGAGCGGGACGCGGCGAGGGCGAAGATCGATGGGATCTTTTCGATTGAAGATGCCCAAACCCGCGCGGAGAAGGCCGCGCTGGTCGATCGGCTGTTCAAAGTGGCGGGCGATACGAAAGACGATTCGGTTGCGCAGTTCGTCTTGCTGAACATGGCCCGCGAACTGGCGGCCGAAAATGCCCAAGCCCGCCTGGCGATGCGGGCGGTTGATCTGCTGCAAGCGAATTTCGACTTCGACACCGACCCCGTGCGGATGGCGACGCTGGGCGCGGCAGTAAAATCACCCGTCGCGCCGACGGAGAAGAAAGAAGTGGTCGTTGTGGGCATGGAAATGATCGACGGGATGATGCTCCGTGATGAGTACGAAGCGGCCGGCAAACTATCGGTGGCGCTGCTCGACATCGCCCGCCGAGCAAGGGACAGAACGTTGTTGGAAGCGCTTATCCAACGGCGAACGCGCGCCGGAGAATTGCTAACGGCCTATACCAAGGCACAGTCGGCGATGGAAACACTGAAGTCCGACCCCGACAACGCCGACGCCAACCTACTCGCAGGGAAGTTTTACCTGTTCGCCAAGTCCGACTGGGGCCGGGCCCTGCCGCTGTTGGCCAAGGGAAGCGACACGCAGTTCGCCGCGGCCGCGCGCGGCGAAATCGAAAAACCGAAGACGCCGAAACAGGAGCAAGACCTGGCAAACGCCTGGTGGACGCTGGCCGAAGCGGAAGAAGACGCGGTAGCGAAGCGTCTGCTGCAATCGCGCGCGATGGCCTGGTACCAACGGGCCGCGCCGCAATTGAGCGGGCTCGACAAAGCGGCGGCCGTGCAAAAGCTAACGCAACTGGCCGACGGCGGTATTCGGCCGATGGCGCTGGACTTCTCCGCGCCACAGCCTTCGGCGGCGCAGGTGATCAATCTGCTCGAGGGGATCGACCCGGCACAAGATTCGTTCAATGGCCAGTGGCGTTTCCGTGACGGGAAACTGCTTTCGCC
>CALBTA010000310.1 GCA_937967755.1 uncultured Planctomycetaceae bacterium
TACGGATACGACTGGTAGTCTTTGTCGATCACGTAGTAGAAGGTTCGGTACGTTCCCTCTTCGCCCCCCAGGCCGAGCATGCCGTGATGGCCATCGAGCCAGGCACCGAGGTTGCCCGTCAGCGCCGCACTAATCAACCCGCCCAGCCCCAAGCCGCGCAGCACACGCAACAAGACATGCATCGAATAGCCCACGCTACTCAGCATCGCCAGCAGCGTCAGCTTGCTGGGCAGTTTGATGCGTGTCGTCAACAGGTCCAGGTAAATCGCCCCGGCGATGGTCGTAAACATCGCGCGCGAACCGAGCAGAAAAAACAACACGAACACGGCCAACGCCAATAGGCAGGTGATTGCAACTTGCTTCTTGCGAATCGCCACCCACAGGCTGGAAAAACAAGCGAAGCCGATCATCGTCGACAGCGGGCGGAGGTAGTAGGGATCGGCGATGGATCGCTGCTCGATCCAGTCGGTGTTTACCACACTCAACCCATCTTTGAACTGAATGGCCATCGCCACCGCGGCACCGGCGGCCATGACCAGCAAGTACCGCCGCGCCGCTGGCGTATCGACGCCGTACAGCTTTGGCGGCGGCCGCTTCAGTTGCGAAGGTTCGATGCTGAGCGGCCCTTGGTCGAATAGCAGCAGCGTCAGCAGCAACGCGACGTTCCCCAGCAAGATGATTCCCTGGCCGCGGATCACGATGTCGGGCGTCGTGAACGAAGGATCGATTAGTAAATCAAGGTAGGCAACGAAGTGAAACGCACCCAGTGCGCCCCACAGAATGCTGTAAAGCCGTTGGCGGTGAAAGCTCCATACAAACGCGGCGGCGATCAACACCGCGTTGGTGATTTGCAAGCCGTGAACGCTGAATAGTTCGGCGGTTGTCACTGGGCGTTACGGGCTTTGGTTGGCCATCTTTCCGATCCACTTTGGCGAAACGCCCAGCGTTTCCGCCAACGGCCAGCCTGTCAGCCGGCGGACGCAAACGACCATGAAAACCATCGCCACCGCTTCACCCACGGCCCACGCGACCGCCGCGTTTAGGATGGAATCCAAGTGCGCGAAAAACAGCACGCCCAAGATCACCACCCCTCGGATGCCGGCGGCAATGGTGTTCACCCGCGGCTGTCCCAGCGACAGCAACAACGTGCTCAACAGGCGGCTGTGGTAAAACACGTAAATCGACAGGATCAATACTTGCGTGGGCAACACGGCGGGCAGAAACTGTTCGCCAAACACCAGGCCGATCACCGGAGTGGCGAGCGTGAGCACGCCGGCGCAGGCGACGACCGCGATCAGCGAACCCAAATGTGCCAGCGCGGCGAACGAACCACGGCGATCGGTCTTGCCGGACTCTTTCTTCGACCACGTGTCGAACAACAGCGGTGCCGCGCGCTCCAGCGGAAGCAGGGTAAAAGTCAGCAGCAACAGCGCGACGCTGAACTGACCGGCCGCGTCGGGGCTAGACGCGCGCAAGTAGGCGTAGGTCAACACCGCCAGCAAATGAAACAGCGTTCCGGGCACGGCGGAGAAAAATCCGAAGGTGAATGAAAACCGCAATTTCGCCGCCGACTCTTCCAGGCTAAGCCCTTCCAGCGAAATCGGGTTCACGCCCAGGATGATCAGTGCTAACAGTGAGGATATGGCGTACGCAATGACCAGCACCAACACCAACTGATGAAAGTCAGTGGCATGCCACAGGGCGAACAACACGATCGCAAGCAGCGCCGGAAAGATCGAAACCAGGTTGAACGTGAGCACCGGTTTAGTCGCCAGCGAAACCGCCCGATAAAGTTCGTGCAACAGTGCGCCAGCGGCGGCGAGCACGATGGCGGCCGAAGCCAGACGCCCGAAACCGAACAGCGTATCGCCCGCGACGAGGTGACCGACGGCGAAAACCGCGACCACAACCAGCGTGAATAGCAAACCATAGTATGTTGAAAACCGCACAGCCCAGGCCCGGCTCATCGTGCCGGAGTTCAACATGTAAACCAGCGCTTGCGGCAAGCCGATCAGCCCGATTTGCACGGCGAACAATACGGTCGAACGGTAGTAGCTGAGGTAGCCCTGTCCAACCGGGCCGTAACGCTGCGCGATGATGACGTTCACCAGCGCCATGGCGATCACGCCGACCGCTTGCAGGGCCAGCGTCTGGCCCAGCTTGTTCACCATCGATTGCCCGCCGCTTGGCTTTTGCGCAGAAGAAACGGCAGACGTCTCGACGGGCGAGCGAACTTCGCTTTCAATCGGTAAACTCTGAGTCATCGATTGCGTCGGGGAAAAGCGACCAGTCTCAGTTGTTTGCCCCAGTGAAGGCAGGCGCTGGAACCGCTTCAGCAGCCTGGTCGGCAGCTACGTCCGTGGGCACCAGTTCCATGCTGGAAATCGACGCCACGACATGGTCCATCTGCTCGTCGGTTAACTCAGGCGAGATCGGCAGGGCGAGCGTTTGCTGGGCAGCGAATTCGGCCTGTGGAAAATCACCTTCCTGATAGCCCAAGCTGGCAAAGCACTTTTGCAGATGAAACGGCACGGGGTAGTAGACGGCCGTAGCGATGCCTGCGCTGCGAAGGTGCTTTTGCAGTTCATCGCGCCCTGGAACGCGGATGACGAACTGGTTGTAAATGTGGTAACGATCCACGCCGCTCTTGCGGTAGACCGCCTCCGGGCAGATGTCTTTCAAGCCGATGCCGGCGAGCAGTTCCGCATATCGGTTAGCCCGCATTTGACGCTGCCGGGTCCATTCATTCAGATAGTTCAGTTTCACATTCAATACCGCAGCCTGAATGGCGTCCAATCGAAAGTTGCCGCCGATCACGTGGTGATAATACTTTGGCTTGCTGCCATGCACCCGCAGCACGCGGAGCTTTTCGGCCAGTTCGTCGTTGTTGGTGACCACCATTCCCCCGTCGCCCACGCCCCCTAAGTTCTTGCTGGGGAAGAATGAAAAGCAGCCGCAATCGCCGATGCTGCCCGCGGACCGGCCGTCGCGGTACTGCGATCCAATCGCCTGGGCGGCATCTTCAACAACCGCCAGGTTGTGCGCGTCGGCGATCTCCAAGATCGGGTCCATGTCGGCGCACTGGCCGTAGAGGTGTACCGGTAAGATTGCCTTGGTGCGCGGCGTGATAACCGGTTCGATCCGCTCGGGGTCGATGTTGTAAGTGACCGGGTCGATATCGACGAACACAGGTGTTGCACGCAGCCGCGAAATGCAACCCGCGGTGGCGAAGAACGAATAGGGCGTGGTGATCACTTCATCGCCGGGGCCAATGCCCAGCGCCATCAGCGAAACCAGCAGCGCGTCGGAACCGGAGGAAACACCGATCGCGAGTTTCGCACCGCAATAGTTGGCGATGCTTTGTTCAAAGGCCTGCACGTTCGGGCCTAGAATGAACCCGTGGCTATCAATGACCTGCTCGATCGCGGACATAACTTCCGCCCGAATCGGAGCGTAGTGAGATGCGAAGTCTAGTGTGGGAACGTTCATAGGGTGCGAATCGTGTTGCTTTTGTTGCAGTGAAGAATGATCGATCAAACGGGCCGCGGAAGGGTGCGGCAAGAGCCGGCGACGCCTGCTACGCTTCGTTCACGGCTTCCGGTTCGATCGGTAGAATGCCGTCTTCCGCCTGCCGGTACGATTTACCGCAGGTGCAGAGGGCCTGGCCTTCGTCCCAGGTTAGCTTTACGCCGCAAGTACACATCCAACCGCGAAGCTGGGCCGGATTGCCAGTGACCAGTGCGTGGTCGGGAACGTCTTTGGTCACCACCGCGCCGGCACCGACGAAAGCGTAACGGCCAACCGTAACACCGCAGACGATTGTGCAATTGGCACCCAGGCTGGCACCTTGCCTGACGAGCGTCGGCCGAAGTTCGTCCATCCGCGGAATTTCGCTTCGCGGGTTGTAGACGTTGGTGAACACCATCGAAGGCCCACAGAAAACGTGATCTTCGAGCGTCACCCCTTCGTAGACGGAAACATTGTTTTGAATCTTGACATTGTCGCCCACCTTGGCATTGGGCCCGATGACCACGTTCTGCCCGATGCGGCAATCGCGGCCGATTTTCGAGCCCCGCATCACGTGTGAAACGTGCCAGATTTTCGTCCCGTCGCCGATCTCCACTCCGTCATCGATAAACGCCGATTCGTGAGCGAAGAAATCGCCACAGGGTTGTTTAGCCGGCGCTGCGGGCGGCGTAACGGGTGCGGAAGTCTCCAGCGCCGCCTGGCATTGCTGCAGTACGGTCAGCACGCGCAGTCCTTCTTCGGCATCGGTTCGCGGCGTGCTGCGCGTGCGAACGCAGTCCAAGAAGTGCTGGCATTCGGCCCGCAACGGTTCGCCAGGTTCCAGTGGAACATGGACCGCTTCGGCCTTGTTGGCGACTGGGATTTGATCCTTCCAGACGACCGAGTGCGGGTACAGCGTGAGCTTGTGCTCAGGCTGAACGTCGTCGAACACCGCCATTTGCTTGTCGCCCACGACGACCAGTTTCTGTTCTTTGAAGGGGTGCAACCAGGAGACGAACAAGTGGGCCTTCACGCCGCTGGGGAACGCGAGCATGCTGACGGTCACATCCGCAATTTGATGGTGCAGATAGTTTCCCCCTTGCGACTGAACCGACTCGGGCAACTCGTTCAGCAACCCGAGAATCACCGAGATATCGTGCGGGGCGAAGGACCACAGGATGTTCTCTTCGCGGCGAATTTTGCCCAGGTTCAAACGGTTGGAATAGATGTACTCGATACGGCCTAGTTCGCCGGAGTCGATCAGTTCCTTCAGCTTCAAAACACCAGGGTGATACCA
>CALBTA010000311.1 GCA_937967755.1 uncultured Planctomycetaceae bacterium
ACTGATGGGCCAATCCCATGGATGAACAAGGCAGCTATATCTGCGGAGCCTGCGGTGAGGAAATCGTCGTTCCTATCGATATTTCCGCCGGGGCCGAGCAGCGCTATGTGGAAGATTGCCCCGTCTGCTGCCGGGCGAACGTGATTGAATTGTCGCTGGATCTCGAGGGAAACAGCCACATTCGCGCAGAATTGGAATGAAGAAAAGGGATCAAATTCGTTGCAAGAGGGGTTCTCTTCGACTAAGCTAGAACTGGATGTACATACCAACTTCCGAGCGGATCGGTTCGAGGCACACCATGTTCAAACGTTTGTGGCAAGATTCCTACGGCGGCGTTGTCTCGCCGGAGATCGCAGTTGTTGGAGCCATTCTGTTGATCGGCGTGATCGTCGGCCTGTCGGCTTTGCGTGTTGCCATTTTCACCGAAACGGTCGATATGGGCGAAGCAGTGCAGTCGGTCGATTTCACCCCAACCATCACGCCAGTTCCTCCGATGCCGGTTACATCATCGCCAGCTACCGCCGAAGAAGACACCGGGCCGGTAACTGCTGCAGATGTCTTCGATTAGAGGCCAGGCAGACTATTGCTCTTGGGATTCCGGGAACCCGGCTTTGATCAAGTCGGCCGTCCCCTGTTTCAACGGGCGAACTTTGTAGCCCAGCTTTTCAAGAATATCAGCGGCCAACAGTGCGCGCTTGCCGGCTTTGCAATGCGTGTAAAGGATTTTCGACTTGTCGATTTCGTCTTCCAGCGATTCCGGGTCAGCCGCCCGTTGCAGCTTGCTCAAGGGCACAAACAGCGCGCCTTCGAGGTGGCTTTCGTCCCACTCGGCCTTCTCGCGGACGTCAACAATCAGAGCCTTCCCTTGCCCAACGTTGGCTTTGACAACTTCCAGCGTGTCTTTGGTGTGTTCGGCTGCGGTACATGTCGCCGCGAACGAGAAGAGAATCAGCAACGCGCCGGTAGGCAATTTGGGTTGGAAAGTTCGATACATGAGTTGGCTCCTCAATGTTTCTGCCAGGTACTACGGTCTTCCAAGGCCGTCGAAACAAAACCCCGCCCATTGATTATACCAGCGTCTCGGTTCCGCGTTTCCGCGCCCATCACGCCCTGAGACGGTGTCTGAAAGTAGTAGGCACGCTCCGCGTGCCGTAACCGAGCAGCAATCCCGCTCGTTTCGGCGGACGGCACAGGGACTGTGCCTGCTACTTTGAATTTCAAAATACGCCCGGAGAAACAGAAAGTGACGAGTCATCGCACTCCAAAGAACTTGCGCAACAAAAAAGCCGCACCGTGGAATCCACGGGGCGGCTTTTCTGGCAAAAGGCAATGGAGAATCAAAACCGAAAAATTTATGCGTTCGATCCGGCGCCTGCGCCGGATCGTTTGCGGCGGTGACTTCACGCGCTCAATTGTGGAACGGCGAAGTGTCGATTCCGACTTGCGTTGAAGGCCAATCTTCGCGTCGTCGGCTGATCTATTGAAAACATAGTTCACTTTTTCTGGGGAGGAGCCGCGGAAGCGAATTTTTTGGGGCTAATCGGGTGAATCCCGTTTCAGGCATCCGAACTGCTATCCACCAGCCGAACAAACCGCCCTCCGTTTTCATACCAGCCCTGCCGGTTGAAGCGGCACCACAGCAGTTCGACGAGGACGGCACAAGTCACCTTTCCTTCATGTTCTAGCCAGGCGGTTACCTGTTTGAAGGGCAGCGGATCGCGGTGGTAAAAGCCGATTCCACCGAGCGAAAGGTGTTTTCCGGCCACAACAATCGCCCCGCCCTCGCCCACACCCTCTTCGACGAACGGTGCGATCTTGAACAAATAAGGGTACGGAATTCGTCGTTGCCGGCGGCGTTCCGCGGTTCTGGTTGCGTGGGTTGTGGCGTCCAGCACGTCCTGCACAATGCTGCGCAGCGAACCGTGGCATTCTCGCCCCTGGGCACGAGCCAAGGGAAATTCCAACAACGGTTTGGGCGTAGAAATCATACGTAACCGGCTTCATGTTCGAACAAGCAAAGTGCCCGGCCGCGCTAGTTCAATGAAAAACGGAACGGCGCGAACGTTCAGGCCACAGCAATCAGAGTATGCAAGGCGCTCGGGAATCAGAGCGTTGGAAAAGACGCCAGCGCGAAAGCGCTATGCAATGAATAGCTCGCATGGGCGGGGTGTCAAACCGTCCTAAGTAACACGGGAAAAATAACTTCGTCCCCAAACCCCTCTCCCTCTGGGAGAGGGTAGGGTGAGGGCAATCACAAATGCCGAAGTTATTTTTCCCGTGTTCCTAAGTTTGGCGGCTACTGAGCTTGCCGCTGCTTTCCCCATAATCGGTACAAATGTGCCCGGTTGCTGTCGAGCGTCGAGTAGTTGGGGTCGAGCGTTTCGATCTCGTCCAGCAAGGCCGCCGCCTCTTCGAATTGCTTTTCCCGGCACAACGACAGCGACCAGTTATTCAGCCCCGCCAGCACATTGCCGCGTGCGACGTCGTCGTGGGGATCGAACTCCAGGCTTCGCCGGGTTAAATCGAGACCCTGTGAATACTGTTCCCGCCGAAAACAGGCGACGCCCCGGTTGTAGTAAATTTTGGCGACCAACTCGGCGTCAGACAGTTTTCGAGACGCCGCGTCGCTCGCCTGCAGCGCTTGCACGACTCGGTTGCGGGCACGCTCGGCCTCGCTACCTGATAGCTCGAACCAACGGTCGCAAGTGGTTTCGACATCGATATTTTCCGTACCGATGCGGCAGTAGACATGCCCGACCCTGGAGTAGGGAGCCGCGGGAATTCCCAGTTCCCGCAGGGCGATGACGTAGAGTACCGTCGCGGATACGCAGTTGTAGTCGCCCGTTTCGACCGCCGCCGCCAGGTCGCTACACCGCGCGTCGTACTTGCCCGTCAACAGGTCGGTGTGCAGTCGGGTGAAGACGATCTTGGCCCGGGGAATCTCTTCCGACGGCAACTTTTCGGCTTGAAGTTCCTCGATCCAGGCTTCCACTTGTGCTGCAAGTTCACCCCGCCGCGCGGGTTCAAGATGGCCGCCGGCGATCAATGCCGCGTCGATCAGGTCGTGCCGCTCCAGCGACCCGTTGCGGGCGTCTTCCAACAGCATCTGCTCCGATTTGCCGCATTCGCCGGTTGCCATGGGCCGCTGGCAGGTTCGCAATTCGCCGTGCGGCATAGCGCACGCCGGGTTGTGCGGCGCGGCGATTGATATTGCGGCTAGGAAAATCGGGGTGAGCATCTTGGCAGACAAGCGGGCAAGCGGCGGGATTGGTGGCTTCTGACGTGAAAACCTAGGTTGCGGAAAATCAACGCGGAGGGATTCTCGTTGCGAAAAGGCAACATCTGATGTCTCAAGTGGCGTTATAATAGGAACAACAGGTCCCACCTTCACAGGCGTTGCCAGCCTCTCACGCAACCCAATGGAAATCCCGCCATGCGTACGATCGCGTGTACTCTCGTTTGCCTTGCAGCGCTGAATTGCCAGGCGGAAGAAAAGCGAATCGATTTCAACCGCGACATCCGCCCGTTGCTTTCAGACAACTGCTTCGCCTGTCACGGGCCGGAAGAAAAGTCTCGCGAAGCGGGCTTGCGTCTGGACGATCGGCAGTCGGTGTTTGAAGAATTGGAATCAGGCGAAACGGCCATTGTGCCGGGCGACCTGGGCGCCAGCGCATTGGTCGACCGGATCACCGATTCCGACGAAGACTTCATGATGCCGCCGCCCGATTCCGGGAAGATACTAGAGCCCGAGGAAATTGAGCTGCTGAAGCAGTGGATCGAGCAAGGAGCCAATTGGGCAGAGCATTGGGCGTTCGTTAACCCGCAACGGCCGGAGCTGCCAAAAGTTGGCCAAGCTGAATGGGCGAGGAATGCAATCGACCAATTCATCGCTGCACGGTTAGAGCAAGAGAAGTTGAAGCCGTCTGCCGCGGCGGATAAGGCCACGCTGTTGCGGCGTGCCACGTTCGATCTCACCGGTCTGCCGCCGACGCTGGCCGAGATGGATGCGTTCCTCGCCGACAAATCCCCCGGGGCCTATGCGAGAGTTGTCGACCGCCTTCTGCAATCGCCCCGCTACGGCGAGCACATGGCACGGTATTGGTTAGACGCCGCCCGTTACGGAGATACGCACGGGTTGCATCTGGATAACTACCGCGAGATGTGGCCCTACCGCGATTGGGTCGTGCGGTCGATTAACGACAACAAAGCCTACGATGCGTTCATCACCGAGCAACTGGCGGGCGACCTTCTTCCCCCCCTTGCCAAGGGGGGGCCAGGGGGGGTCGATGTTGCGCAAGCACAGAACGATCGCCTCGTCGCCACCGGGTTTAACCGCTGCCACGTCACGACCGGTGAAGGGGGATCGATTGTCCAGGAGGTTTACACACGCAACGTCGTCGACCGGGTCGTAACCACCGGTACGGTCATGCTGGGGCTGACGCTCGATTGCACCCGATGCCACGACCACAAGTACGACCCGCTGACGCAGAAGGACTTCTACTCGATGTTCGCCTTCTTCAACAGCCTCGACGGTGCGGCGATGGATGGCAACAAGGCCGATCACGCCCCGGCGATGCGCGTGCAGACCGAGCAACAGCGCGCGGAGATCGCCAAGGCAAATGGCGAGATTTCCAAGCTGCAACAGCAAATCGAAGCCGTGGTCGCGGCCGTTGCTTACGAAGAGCCGGAGCAAATCGCCCCAGACAAGCCCGTAGAGCCGACCGAGTTTGTCTGGATCGAAGACTCAGCGCCGGATGCAAACCACCAAGGTGGTTGGGAATTTGTTTCCAAGCCGGCACCGGTGTTCAGTGGCGAAAAGTCAAGCAAGCGCACCGCGACCGGTTTGAGCCAACACTTCTTCGAGAACGCCAAGGTTCCGCTGAAAGTGAGCGCTGGCGACAAGCTGTTCGCTTATGTCTACCTCGACCCAAAGAACCCACCCAAGCAAATCATGCTGCAATGGAACGCGGGCAAGTGGGAACACCGGGCCTATTGGGGCGGTGACCATATTCCTTGGGGAGCCAATGGATCTCCCAGCCGGCGACGCTATGGCGATTTGCCGAAGGCGGGTGAGTGGGTACGGTTGGAAGTGCCCGCCGCCGAAGTTGGCTTGAAGGCGGGTGCGATGATCAGCGGCTGGGCATTCACCCAGTTCGATGGAACCGTCTACTGGGACAAGGCCGGTCTGGTCAGCACTGCCGGGCAAACGGTTTCCTACGATTCCTTCGCCCGTTGGCTGAAGGATCAACGGGCTGGTAAAGCCGCTGGGCTATCTGGCGAGATCAAACAGCTTGCTCTGCAACGCGACGTACAACGAACGGAGGAACAAAGCGACCGCCTGCGCGCTTACTTCTTAGAGCACGCATACACGGGAACGCGAGAGAAGATCGATCCCTTGCGCGGGGAAATTGCCAACCTGGAAGATGCGATCAAAAAGCTGAATGCCGGCGGCGGCACGACGCTCATCTGGAAGGAGCTTGCCAAACCGAAAGATGCGTTCATCTTGAACCGAGGGGAGTACGATCAGCCGACCGACAAGGTTACACGTAATACGCCGGGCGTGCTGCCGCCGATGCCCCAGGGTGCTCCGCTCAATCGGTTGGGCCTGGCCCAATGGCTGACCGACGAGTCTCATCCGCTAACGGCCCGCGTGGCGGTGAACCGCTTTTGGCAGCAGCTATTCGGGACCGGCATCGTGAAAACGTCGGAGGACTTTGGGTCACAGGGCGAACCGCCGAGCCACCCTGAATTGCTTGATTGGTTGGCCGTTGACTTCCGCGAAAACGGTTGGGATGTGAAGCGGCTGATGAAACAGATGGTGATGTCCGCGACGTACCGGCAGTCGTCGAAAGTTGCGCCCGAGTTGCTCGAGCGCGATCCGCACAACCGCCTGCTCGCCCGCGGGCCGCGCTTTCGTTTGGATGCCGAGGCGCTTCGCGATCAGGCGCTCGCGGTCAGCGGTTTGCTTGTC
>CALBTA010000312.1 GCA_937967755.1 uncultured Planctomycetaceae bacterium
TCGCATACCGGCAGCGGGACGACGTTGGATGCTATTGTGCGGTATGCGTCCGCGTCCGGTTGGGTGCAGGATGCGATCGTGGGCACGCCGTGGGATGATCCTGCCCCGGCGGTTGGTGAGTTGGCGAGCGATTCGATTCATCCCTTGCGGTTTGGCCGCCCGCCGTTGGCCTTCGCATTGCCCGGTATGAGCGACGTGATGCCTTACGTGAGCAGCCGCTTCGCCGAACTGTCGCCCGCTCAACTCAAGGTGTATTGCGACACATGGCGCGGGCATGTCGCCGGGGTAATTGATGCCGTCAAGCCCGAGGTGATTCACAGCCATCACATTTGGCTGCTCAGTTCGATGTTGAAAGACAACGCGCCGGACGTGCCGGTTGTTACGCATTGCCACGGGACCGGTTTGCGGCAGTTGGAGCTTTGCCCGCACCTGGCCGATGAAGTGATTGCCGGCTGCCGGCGCAACGATCACTTCCTGGCCCTTCACCGGCAGCAAGCCGAACAGATTGGCAGCGTGCTGGACGTCGATTCCAGCCGCATCACTGTAGTCGGTGCGGGGTACCGTGATGCCGTCTTTCATTCACAAGGCCGCCAATCGGCAGCAGCGAAAAACCTGGTCTACGCCGGAAAGCTCAGCGATTCCAAAGGCGTTCCGCAGTTGCTCGATGCGATGGAGATACTTCGTCGCGATGACCCCGGCGTTGTGTTGGACATCGCTGGCAGCGGAGCAAGTGATGAGGCTGACGCGATCAAGCAACACATCGAATCACTGCAACCCAACGTCACCTGGCATGGGCAGTTGTCGCCGGACGAATTGGCCGATCTGTTGCGAACGGCAGCAGTCTTTGTGCTGCCCTCTTTCTACGAAGGCCTGCCGTTGGTGGTTGCCGAAGCGGTCGCCTGCGGCTGCCGCGTGGTCGCCAGTGACCTTCCGGGCGTTCGCGAGTTTGCCTCGCAACTGAATGATGCGATTGAGATTGTTCCCTTGCCGCCGATGGAAACGATCGATCAACCGCGGCGCGAAGGTCTGCCCGATTTCGTGCAGAACCTGGCCACGGCGCTTCGCGAAACGTTGACGCGCAGCCCGTTGGTTCAAGTTGAAAAGCTCACCGCGCCAATGCGGTGGCAGCAAGTTTGCCACCGGATCGAAAACCTCTGGCGGTCTATTACTTCGGCGTGATCTCGGCTTGCAAACCTTCAACCCAGGTCTTGTGTTCGTCGGTGTAGTACAGGTACGCCCGCGAGGCCGGGGCGGTGTATTTGCCGGGAACGGCAGCGACGAGGCTGACGGGGATTTCCAACCGCTGCTCGGCTTCCATCGCCCGCCAATACAACACCAGGTCGCGGCCCAGCACTTCGTAAGCGGCGATCTTTTCGGCCTTGACCAGTTCCTTCAACTGATCGTGCCGAACTTCCATTCCGCCTGGAATGCCGACGATGGCCAGCGGCGTGGGAACGGTCTCATTGGTGCGGTTGACCACCGCGACGCGGGCTTCGGTCACTTCGCCTTCGCCGATCTTCTCGTCGGCGAGCGCGACTTCCAAGTGCACTTTGCATTCTTCCGACGAATCGGGCTTGAGGTTGTGGTAGTTGACCGCGATGGAGAACGGCATCTGCGAACCGTCAGCCATTTGTACCTCCACCCTATGTTTGCCGGAAGTCAACAGTTCGGCGAACTGGGGCAGTTCGATTGCCCCTTTCGTATCCTTGTCGAAGTTGACGGGTTCGCCGATTTTCTTGCCGTCGACGACCAACTGCAAACTGCCATCGGCCTTCGGTTTGGCCCGGGCCTTGTCGTAAGCGACGATGGCCCGCAGCGCTAGCACGGTCGACTGCGTGGAGCCAAAGCGGCCTGACTTGCAACTCTCGGCGAGGTACTTCATCGACTTCTCAACGTTTTCGGTGTAGTGCGGGTTCTTCAGCCAGGCCATCACGGCCAGCGCGGTTGCTTCGATCTTCAACGCCTCGCCGCCGGAACCGACCACGCTGACGGTTGCGCCTTCCAGCGAGCCATCGTCGGTTTGCTTGCCGGCCAGCTTGTCGAGCATATGCTCCTCACCCACCTTGTCGCCCGCCAGCGAAAAGACGTTCGCCGCCAGGGCTAACACGTAAGTGTTTTGCGTCTTCGCGGCCGCTTCGCGAATCCACTTCACCTCGGTCGAAAGATCGGCATCGACACCCGCTTCCAACAACGCCCACGTGTTGTAGGTGTTGGCGACTTCCGGCTGCGGC
Organism: uncultured Planctomycetaceae bacterium; assembly: GCA_937967755.1. Taxonomy (GTDB): domain Bacteria; phylum Planctomycetota; class Planctomycetia; order Pirellulales; family Pirellulaceae; genus CALBTA01. The sequence goes on from CALBTA010000312.1 coordinate 2,232, forward strand.
AGCCAGGTGTGCAGCGTGTGGGTCTTCCGCTCGAATCCGCCCTTGCCGTCGCGTTGATCGAGCAGCCATTTACGCGTGCGGGCGAGCATCTCTTCGTCAACGTGGCGAACTTCCGCCATGTCGGTGAACTCCAGCAGCCCGTATGCGGTCAGGGCATCATGGCCCGGGTCTTTGCCAAACCATTCATAGCCGCCGCTTTTGCACTCGAAACCAATCAAGCGGTTGTAGCCGGCTTCCAGTTTTTCGGCACTGCGTTCAATCAACACCGGGTCAACGCCTTGGTGGCTCATGAAGTACTGTTGCGCCATCACCAGCGGATACGTCGTGCTGCTGGTTTGTTCGAAGCAGCCGTTGGGGTCGCGGATCAAACGCTCCAGCGCTTCGGTCATGCTGGCCAACGGCGTGGGGTAAACGACCGCCCGGGCGGTAACGCTGCCCGGCACGTGCGATGCGGGAATTTCGATTTCCAGCGCCGCAGCCGTTTCGGCATCGACCAACCCGCCCGCACCGCGTTCGACCGGAAAACCGAGCGGCTTGACGCTGAGGGTTCGAGTCACCTGATCGGAATGCCCGCTGGCTTTCGCGGTTAGTGTGAATTGGGTTTCGCCAATCGTCTTGCCGATCGGCACGGTGATTAGCCGGCGGACGCGCTGCTCGGGCGGAAGCAAAATGCTGTCGGCTTTTCCACCCGTCAGTTCTAGGTCGCCAGCGGTTGCGGTGAACGAACCGTCAAGCGGCGTGCCGGTTGCGTTGGCTATTGCCACCGGAACGATCACCTGATCGCCGGTGGTTACTTCCAGCGGAAGCTTCGGTTCCAGGTAGAACGGCTCGACCGATTCAATCGCCGTATCCGCATTGCCTAGTGATCCGTTGCTGTCGAATGCATCGGCAAAGACGCGGAAGCTGGTGACGTTGTCGCTCAGCCCGAACTCGACCGTCGCTTCGCCTTGTTCGTTGGTCTTGACTCCGGCGTTCCAAAACAGCGTTTCGGTGAAGTCGCTGCGCTGGCTCGGCTGCCGGTCTTCGCGGACGTGGTGGGCGTACAAACGCACGGTGATGAAGTCGTTCCTTGCGCGGCGAAGTTGCTGCA
>CALBTA010000313.1 GCA_937967755.1 uncultured Planctomycetaceae bacterium
AGGAACAGCGGCAGCCTGAGAAGCATGCCCGGCGAGAGGTCGGGGCGTGGGTGTTGGCCGAATTGCGAAAGATTGGCCGCGGCCCCGACGACGCGCGGCTAATCCGTCCGGAGTTCGGTAACCGGCTCGATCATGAAGAATTATTCAGCGGCGAACATCAAGGGCCGGCCTCGTCGCCGCCGCGGATGTGGAGAAAGAGCAACTACATCTACCAGCGTTTCGTCGCGCAGCAGCGAATCGGACGCCGCGGCGGAAACCCGTTCGCTCCGCAGTCTGGGCACGGATTCAAGGACTACGGACATTTGTGGGCGGGCGAGTCGACGATTCTCACCCTGCGGAACAACGCCGATACGTTCGTCGCGGAAATCATCGACGGCCGGCTCATTCACCCCAAAGGGCCCGACGGGAAAGAGGACAAGTCGCGCCGCGAGCGCGAAGGGCGCAGCCGCTTCGGAGAGTTCCAAGCCCTGGCACACGAAGGAGAAGAACCGACCCAAGACTTACGCAACCGCGCCGTGGAACGCGCGTTCCAGTTGCTGCTTCAGCGACCGCCCAGCGACGAAGAGTTAGATCGCTACGCTAACGCGTACCTCGCCAAGGCGATCGAAATCGCCGGGGCGAAGGAAGGTTTGAAGAGCCTGTTGACCGCGCTGCTGCTTTCACCTGAATTCATCTATCGTCAGGAAATTGGGCTGGGGGAAAAACTTGCCGACGGCCGGCGGATGCTTTCGCCGAACGAGATGGCGTACGCGCTGGCCTATGCGATGACCGATTCGCCCCCGGATCACGACTTGCGCAAGGCGGTTGAGGAAGGCCGGCTCTCAACCAAGGAAGACGTCGAGCGCGAGGTCCGCCGCATGCTCTCGACCAGCACGCGCGAGTTCTGGGCTCGCGAACTCACCAGCATCGAAGGATACATCGAAAGTTGCTCCAACCCTAGAGTGCTGCGTTTCTTCCGCGAGTTCTTCGGCTACCAACAGGTGTTCGATGTTTTTAAGGACAAAGACCGCAACCAACATCACCGCCCGCTGTTCATCTTCAAGGATGCCGACTTGCTGGTGCTTTCAATCCTGGAGGAAGATCAGCAAGTGCTCAAGCGGTTACTGACGACCGACCGCTACGTGGTGCACTATGCATCGCCCCAACAGGTGGAACGAAAGCTGGCGCAGTTTCAGGAGCGGAAGCCCCAGCGGGAGCTCGCCATGTTAGCCAAGGGAATCACCCCGGCGTTGGGCGGTTACCGGGGCGGGTATTACTTTACCACTTACGGATTTGAGTACGAGACTTGGGACTACCCAATCGAGCAGCCGTTTTTCGTTCCCAACCGGGCCGGCATGTTGACGCACCCCGCCTGGTTGGCGGCCCACAGCGGCAATTTTGACACTGACCCGATCCGCCGCGGCAAGTGGATTCGGGAACATCTGCTCGCCGACACCGTTCCCGACATCCCCATCGGCGTCGACGCAAAGCTGGAAGACGACCCGCATAAAACGCTGCGCGAGCGCCTCCAGAAGACGGACGCTTCGGAGTGTTGGCGCTGCCACAAGAAAATGAATCCGCTGGGGTTGCCCTTCGAAAGTTTCGACGACTTCGGCCGCTATCGCGAAGATTTTTATTTCGACCAGCACGGCAAATTGGGCGGCACCTACTACGAACGCGAGAGGGCGATCTCGCTCGGCAACCACCGGGGCGGCACGCCGGTGCGGTACACCACGCGCCCGATTGATACGACGGGCGTGCTGGTTGGTACGGGCGATCCCAAGCTAGACGGCGAAGTGAAAGACGCCTTCGATCTTGTCAATCGCCTCGCCCAAAGTGAACGTGTGCGTCAGTCGTTTGTGCGCCATGCGTTCCGCTATTGGATGGGCCGCAACGAAACGCTCGACGATTCGCCAACGCTGATGGCGGCCGACCAGGCTTACCTCAATAGCGACGGCAGTTTCCAGGAACTGCTCGTATCGCTGCTGACTTCCGATTCCTTCCTGACGCGGCGAGACCCCCAACCATGACGTTCAACCGACGCGATCTGATCAAAGGCATGTCCGCCGGCGCCGGCAGCGCCCTGCTGGCGTCTGTGCTGCGGCAAGTGCGCGCCGACGAGCGCGGCGAGGAACCCGCCGCGCGGTTCGTTTTCGTCGTTCGCTCCAACGGGTTGCGCCCATGGGGAATCGTTCCAGAGAAATTTGCCACACATGGCGAAGACCGGCACCAGCAAGACAAGCTCGCCGATGCCGCGCTCGCCGAACATGCTCTACATCACAGCATGCGTTCGCTTCAGCCGCTGAAGAAATACGTTTCCATCGTACTGGGTCTATCGGGCCGCGCCGGTGCGGTCAGCGATCCGCACGGGGCGAACTTCGGTGCGCTGGGAATGTACCGCAGCGACAACGGTTCTCCGCCTGCCGCCGAAACGATCGATGCCGCCCTGGCGAAAGCCCTGCCGGGGATTTTTCCCCACCTGGGTTTCAAGATGGGCGGAGTTGGCGAAACCATCGCGCACCCGGCGTTGTCGGCGTGGGGAAAGAACAAGCCCATCCCGTTTTATTGCTCGCCAGTGCTGGCTTACCAGCAACTTTTCGGTTCCATGGCGAAGGCGAAAGAATTGCAAACCGCCAGCGACCTCGACGCTCATCTGCTCGACTTCATGGTCGACGATGTCCGCCGAGCCCAATCCAATCTCACTTCGGCAGAGCGCGAGAAGCTTGACCACTATCTGCAAGGCTTCGAGGCCCTCCGCGATCGCAAGGCGAAGCTGGCCACGTTGGACGACAGCGCCCGCGTGCATGTCCCGTCGATTACCGACAAGTACACTTCGCCAGTCGAAACGCACCGGCTGGAAGCCCACTTCGACATGACCGCCGCCGCGCTGATCGCGGGCTTGACGAACGTTGTCACGATCGATGCTGATGACCTCGGCGGGCACTACACCGGGCTGGGGCTGGGCGAGAAATCGATTCACGGGATCGGCCACCTTTCGGACGATTTCAAAAAAGGCCGTGATACGAATTTCGCCGACGGCACCGATGGGGCCAAAGCCCGCGATATCGTGCGCAAATTCCAGATCGATCTGATCGCCCGCCTGGCCGAGAAGCTTCGCGCGGTCCCCGAGCGTGACGGCAACATGTTGGACAACACCCTGATCGCGCTGCTGAGCGACGCTGGTCACGTCCATCATGCTAACTACGAGCATTTTCCGTTGGTGCTGGTTGGCGGCATCGGGGGCAAGTTGAAGACCGGCCGCTACCTACACTTCCCCAGCTACGGCCAGCCAGGCAACCGCACGCTGGGCAGCTTCTACCTGACCCTCCTAGCCGCCGCCGGCCATGCCCGCAAAACCTTCGGCACACTCGACCTCCGCCTCCCACAGCCGGCCCAGCGCGAGCCGCTTTCGGAGTTGTTCGTTTAGAGAGATATCCGATCGACCCGTCCCGCTAGGGACATCTGACAATAGCCCGGCGACTCATTGCTGAGTAGTCGCTAGGGACTGCAAAATTTGAAGATCGTTTCGGAATTCGGGAACCGGCGCCTTGACATAGACATCTATATATGTATACTAGTGCATATATGAACAATCTCCCGGGAAACAGGAGGGTTGAGATGGCTTGGCATCGTACTGTGGCGTGTTTGGGCACCGATGGGCGGAGGTCGAATTGGGGCGAACTGCTCGGAGCAGCAGTATTCAAGGGCAACATTCAGCAACACCCCCGAATTCGCGGCAGATTGGTGAATGCCAGTTGCGGAAAAGGTGGTTTTCCTCGGAGTGGAGACGAATTTCGCCGCCGAACATTCACCACCTGCAGCAGCCCGGGGAAATGTGGTGAATCGGGCGGATTGCCCTAAATCCTTGGTTGACTTCGGTTTGCCGTAAATTGAACGTCGAACGCGTTCAGCACAGTGGTGAAATGGTGAGGCGCTACACCGGGTGCGTTGGCTATCAGTCTGCCAACAGACGGAAGCTCAATGGCCTAGGTTCACACCGATCGATGATCCGTGCTACGTCCGGCGGCGAGCTGAATCGGAACAGGCCCATTGCGCTCGTGAATTTCGTTCCATTCGGCCCGCGAGCGGTTACGATAGAGCGGTTCGGTGAACTCAACCACTCACAACTAGTTGGAGAGATTGCATCATGTTACCCGGTTTTCGACAGTTGCTTTCAAAACCTTTGGCGCAAACGGCTTCAGCCTTGCTCGCGCTGGTCCCGCTCGGGTTGTGTTGGCCGGGAAGCGCCGGCGCAGGCGAAAAGCCCAACATCATTTTGGTCATGGCCGATGATCAAGGTTGGGGTGATATGGCCTACAACGGCGATCCGGTGGTGAAGACGCCGAACTTTGATGCGGCGGCCGCGGCGGGCTTGCGGATGGATCGCTTTTATGCCGCGGCGCCCGTCTGTTCACCGACGCGGGCCAGCGTGTTGACCGGGCGGCACCCCAATCGCAGCGCGGTGTTCAAATGGGGCCACGCGCTGCGCCCGCAGGAGATCACCATTGCCGAAGCGCTGAAAACCGCCGGTTACACGACTGGGCATTTCGGCAAATGGCACCTCGGCAGCGTTAGGCCCGGCAGCCCCGTGAACCCGGGAGCCAACGGATTCGACGTTTGGTTGAGCGCTGAAAACTTTTATGAGAACGATGCGATTCTTTCGCGCGAAGGCAAAGCGGTGCAGGTCAAAGGGGAAAGCTCGTTGATCGCCGCTGATGCCGCGTTGGAATTCATCGAAGGCGCGGTCAAGAAGCGTCAACCGTTTTTGGCGGTCGTCTGGTTTGGTTCGCCCCATTCGCCGCACATCGCTTCCGACGAACTGCGCGAGCTATACAAAGACCAACCTAAAGGCAAGGCAAATTTCCTCGGCGAGATCACCGGCATGGATCGGGCGTTTGGCAAAATGCGCGACGCGCTGAAGCCGCTGGGAATTCGCGACAACACGATCCTGTGGTACACCAGCGACAACGGGGCGCTGGGCGTCGGTTCCACCGGCGGGCATCGTGGAAAGAAAGGCAGCATCTACGAAGGGGGAATTCTGGTGCCGGCGATTTTGGAATGGCCCGAGCGCATCAAACAGCCGCGAACCAGCGAAGTCCGCTGCAACTCGTCCGATATTTACCCGACGCTGCTGGAGATCGCCGGCGTGAAAATGGACGACCAGCCGCCGGTGGACGGAATCTCACTCGTTGATTTGATTGACGGGAAGATGGAATCGCGCGGCCAGGCGATGGGGTTTTGGGACTACCCAACAGGCGGCATCAGCACGCCCAGCGCCAAGTGGATGGCCGAGTTGCTGAAAGATCAGCAAGACGGCATCGAGCAAGGCCGCGACAAGTCAAAGCTGCGGCTCGACGCGGGCAAGCTGACGAAAGAGTACGCGTCGGACGCGTTTCCCGGCCACGCCGCCTGGATCGATGGCGATTGGAAGCTGCACCGCATCGCCGGAAAGAACGGGAAGGCTAAGTTCGAACTTTACAATCTGGCCGAAGACCGGGCCGAGAAGAACGACGTGCTTAGCGAACACGGCGACCGGGTCGAAAAGATGCAAGCCGCCCTCGCCGAGTGGCAGAAGTCAGTCGTCGGCAGCTTGAACGGTTCGGATTACCCGTCAAGGTAGGCCGCGAGTCCCTCGCGATTGGAAGCGTAAAACAACCGTTGCCGTGTGTTTGATCCGGGTGGCGAATGGGCAGTTCAATCGCATCGCTGGTCGTCAGGGCCTGCCGACCTACTTTAGGTCATCCAGGGTGGCATTTGCCCGGCGGGGGGAAGTTGCACGACCGTGGCGCTTTGGATGTGGCGATGGGCGAGGACTTCGTCGAGCGCGGCTTGCGGCGGTGAACTGTCGAGATTCAGCACGCCAACCGCCGCGCTGCCGGGCGTGCTGCCCGCCCGGCCGACCGACATTTGCGCGATGTTCACGTTGTGCGTGCCGAAGATGGTTCCAACACTGCCGATGATGCCCGGCACGTCGTCGTGCTGGAAGATGAACAGCACACCGTCGAGGTATGCTTCCAAGCGGAAATCTTGCACTTGCACGAGGCGCGGCATTTCGTTGCCGAAGAGCGTGCCGCTGGTGGTGTAGGTTTGTTGATCGGTGGTCAGATCGGCCCGCATCGAACTGTTGAACGCCCCACGTTGGCTTTGCGATTCTTCGACCAGTTCGATGCCGCGGTCGCGGAGCAGTACTTCGGCGTTGACGATGTTCACTTCCGTATCCATCGCTTTTTCCAAGAGGCCTGCGCAAAACGCCGACGACAGCAACTTGGTGTTCTTGTCCGCCACTTCGCCGCGGTACGACAGCTTGCAAGACTTCATCGCGCCGCGGTGCATCTGCGCGGCGACCTGCCCCAGGCGGTAGGCGACATCCAAAAACCCTCGCAGCGATTCCAGTGTTTTCGGGTCGAGGGCGGCGGTGTTGACCGCGTGGCGAATCTCTCCGGTCGTCAGGTAATTGACCAGCAGTTGCACTGCTTCCAGGGCGACTTGGGCCTGCGCCTCTTCGGTGCTGGCCCCCAGGTGCGGCGTGCAAACGACGTTTGGCAAACCCAGCAGCGGGTGATCCGCGGGCGGAGGTTCGTTGACGAAAACGTCGAGCGCGACCCCGCCCAGCTTGCCGCTTCGCAAACCATCGGCCACGGCGTCTTCGTTGTAGATCCCACCGCGAGCGGCGTTGATCAGCCGCGCACCCGGTTTGAGCAGTTCAATCGCCGCGGCGTCGATCAGGTTTTCGGTCTCCGGCGTCAGCGGGGTGTGAACCGTCAGGTAATCGATCTGCGGCAGCATCTCGCTCACGGCGGGAACCAGTTCGATGCCCAACTCGTCCGCGCGCGCCGGCGAGAGGAACGGGTCGTAACCGAGGATGCGCATCTGGAAAGCCCGCGCCCGCAACGCAAATTCCTGCCCGATGCGCCCCAACCCGATGACGCCCAGCGTTTTGTCGGCCAGTTGCGCGCCGATATATTTCTTGCGGGCCTCTTTGAACTTGTTCTGCTTCACCTCCTCAAACGCGGGAGCGATGTTGCGGGAGAGGGCCAGCATCAGGGCGAAGGCATGTTCGGCGGTGCTGACGGTGTTGCCCGTGGGCGTGTTCATCACCACGATGCCCAGCCGTGTGGCTGCTTGCTTGTCGATATTGTCGGTCCCGACGCCGGCGCGAACGATTGCTTTCAGGCGGCGGTTTCCGTTGAGCACGTCGGCGGTAATCTTCACACCGCTGCGGCAAATCGCCCCGTCGAACTGCGTCAACGTTTCGCGAAGCTCATCTCCCGCCAGCCCGATGCGCTCTTCGTACTCCACACCCGGCGCGGCGGCCAACTGCTGCAAGCCTTCGTCGGAAAGTTTATCAAGGACAACTACTTTGGGCATGGATCAGCTATCCGTTCTGTTCACAAAAATCCTGCATGAAGTCGCGCAGCGCTTCCACGCCCGCGACCGGCTGCGCGTTATAAATCGATGCGCGAATTCCGCCGACGCTGCGGTGGCCCTTCAAGTTGACCAGATTGCTCTCAGCCGCTTCGGCGAGGAACTTCGCCTGCAACGCATCATCAGGCAGGCGGAAGGTGACGTTCATCAGCGAACGCGAATCGGGCTGCGCGTGAGGGCGATAGAACCCGCCGGCGCTGTCGATCGCATCGTACAGCAGCCGGGCCTTGGCCTGGTTCTGCTCGTACATTGCGGCCAGGCCGCCGACTTCGTCTTGCAGCCACTTGGCGACGAGGTCGAAGACATAAATCGCAAACGTCGGCGGCGTGTTCCACATCGAACCGCCGTCGGCATGGTTCTTGTAATTCAAATATCCCGGCAGATCAGCATCGCCGCGCTCCAGCAATTCCTTCTGGATGACAACGATGGTCAGCCCGGCGGGGCCAAGGTTCTTTTGAGCGCAGGCGTAGATCAGCCCGTACTTCGTTACATCGACAGGCCGGTGCAGAAAATCGCTGGAGCAATCGGCGACCAAGGGGGCGTCGCCAAATTCGGGGTCGCTGGGAAACTGCACTCCCTCAATCGTTTCGTTCGACGTGATATGCACGTAGGCGGCGTCGCTGCCGCTGACCGGAATGGGCGAGGGGATGCGGTCGTAGCCGGTTTCCGCCCCGTCCCAAACAACTTCGACGTCACCCTCTTTCTTCGCCTCGGCGGCCGCCTTCTTTCCCCACGAACCGGTCAGCACGTAGACAGCCGGGCGGGAAGATCCGCGCAACAGATTGGCCGGCACCATCGAAAACTGCAACCGCGAACCGCCTTGCAGAAAAAGAACATCGTAGTCGTCCGGCAATTCGAGCAATGCGGAAAGCCGGGCCTTGGCCGATTCGATGATCTCAGTGAAGTGAGATCCGCGGTGGCTAATCTCCATCACCGACATGCCAATGCCGTCGCCGGCGGAATCGCGCAGCGAAAGCATTTCGGCCTGGGCCTGTTCCAAAACAGGCAGCGGCAACACCGCGGGGCCTGCGGAAAAATTAAACACGCGCTCAGTCATAGTAGTAGCATAGGAATGCGGCCAAGACGCAAAGGTTCGCTAGCCGGCGATTCTATGCTTTCAACGCCAATGTTTGAAGGGCGTGAGTGCTTCGTAACGGGGGCATCTAGCCACCGTGGGGCGAAGAGCATCGCGATATCTACGGTGGCTAGAAGCCCCCGCTACGTTGATGTTCAGACTGTCGCTAGAAGCCGCCGCGATTAAAATCTTCGCGAACCGAACGGGTTAAACACCGTACGCGTGCCGACGGTGGAAGACGGCGTGATGGCAGGCGGCCCGCCGAGCGAGCGTTGCAGCGCGGCGATCCGTTCGGTCACCGCGGGCTGGTACGGGTTGATCTGCTGCGAGCGGTAGTAATTTTGCAACGCCTGCTGCGGGTTGCCCGTTTGCTCGCGCAGGCTGGCCAACGCCGACCAGGCCCGGGCGGCCGATGCGTTGTTCGCGTTCACAGCGACCGCTTGCTCCAGGTGGGCAATGGCCGAATCCTTGTCGCCAAACTCTTCGTACAAGCGGGCCAGTTCGATGTGCGAATCTATCACCTGCGGGCTACGCGCGTTCCAACGCTGCATGAGCGTGAACGCCTTGTCGGGCCGTTCGGTATCGACCAACAGGCAAGCCAGACCGCGGTGGCACTGCGGGTGATCGGGCGAGATATCAAGTGCCTGATTGTAAAGCTGCTCGGCCTGGGCCAGCAGTTGCCCGTCGCCCGTGACCTTGCCCTTGTTGTGATAGCTGGACGCCAGGTTGTAATAGGTATCCGCGTTCGTCGGGTCGTGCGACAGCGCCTCTTGGAAATTTCCAATCGCCTCGTCGTAGCGGCCTTGCTGGTGCAACGCCACACCGCTTGTGTTCTTCATCGCCGCGGTGCGGCAACCGCTGGCGGCGGTCAACAACAGGCATCCCAGCATCAGCGAAGACATGGTCGAGCGCAGACCCATCAGACGACTCCGTGTCCAAATAACATCGAAATGGAAAGCATCGAAACGCGCCGCGCGCCGAAAACTCAAGTTCCCTGTTCCGGCCAGCGGCAACCACGGCCGGCGCATTGGCAAACCGCGGAAAGAAAAGTTTTTGCGAAGAGGGTGGGAATCCTAGCGGCGAGCAGGGATCGTCACAAGGCCGAATTCGGACGGAGCTTTACGATGAAATCTCAGAAGTCTGGCGACTTCTGCTTCCGAAGTGCACGGACCGGGAGGTCCGTACTTCCCCAACACCTTTGCGATGTCGATGCAATGCTGTCTTACAGGCTTTCCGCCAGCTCTTCTCCCTCTTCGGCGACTTCGACAGCCTGGTATGTCGGCTCGCTTGGGGTGGGGCCGAGTTGTTTGACGTAGCCCATGTCGCGGATCACTTCGAGAATCTCGCTGCACGTGGGGAACATCCGGCCGCTGCGGCGCTTGTAGTCGTCCATCGCCTGCATGAACTCGATCTCGTCGTTCGTATAGTCGCGCTCGCAGGTCGTCGGATCGATCTGTCGGCGGCGTTGCACCTTTTGGCGGCGTTCGCCTTCGCGGCGTTCTTCGGCGACTTCCGATTTCTTCGTGCGGCGCTCTTCAGTGCTGCGGCGTTGTGATTTTGTGCGGCGATCCATCGCGACGTCTTTGTCCTGAGGGGACGATTTGGCCACGGAACGACTCTCCTTTGCGGAAGTTTGAAAACGAACGGGGATGGCAAGGCGCACACTCACCAACGTGCTAGTATCTTCGGGAATGCCGCGAGGAAAGATTGACCGGCTGGGAAAAGGTTCCGGATGCGCGGAAGATTTCGGAACGTACGGGCTGTTCCACCAGGGCAGAACTAACGCCAGCATCGCAACCGTCACAACCCAACCCGCACCATCGTAGCGGGGGCTTCTAGCCACCGCCGCTTCTCTTGACCGTCAGCAATTCCGTCAATTTTTCGCCCGTAATTTCCTCTTCGGAAAGAGGGCTAACATGCGTATCCGCGTAGCCAACGTAAATTAGCGATCCACTATGCCGGCTTCCCAGTCCCGGCCTATCCTCACCTTCGGCGGCAGCAATAGCATCTTCGAAAGACAAGTCGCGGGGTTCCATCCAATGAATCCCTGAATCGACGACTTCCACAATCGACACGATGTTTGCATGCTCGGAAAAGTCTTCCCCTGCACCCGACTCCGCTCCAGGCCAAAGCGTGCGTTCTCCGACCACGGCGACATAGCTTGTGATGCTGGGTTGAAGCGAGTCATCCGATGGGCAGAAGAAGGGATGATGGGTGAGTTGGTCGGCTAACTTTCGGTTGTTCGGGCCGTTCCAAGGTTCGTCAAAATCGTATTGATCGTACAGCGCTTGCTCGTCGTCGAGGTATGGCAAAATAAGCACGCGCCAACTATGCATCGGCTTGCCGTCTTCGTCGGCGATGTAGGCCGGCGGCATCTCTCCGTGATCGCTGTGATAGTTGGCAACTGCCAAACCAAGCTGTCGCATCCGCGACCCGCAACTTCACCTGTTCGCAGCTTCCCGCGCGGCGTACACTGCGGGCGAGAGCAGCGCGTAGAGCGCGGTCAGTGATAGGCCGCAGATTGCTCCGACGATTGACAGACTGATTAGGATCGTTCGCACCTTCATCGTGAATTCCCCTTCGTCAAACTCTCGCCACCTCTTCCACTGACGGTGGCGGGAAGCCCCCGTTACAAAAGTCTACCGGTTTCCGCTGCTGCGGTTGCGGTTACGGTTGCGGTTGTTGGAGTTTCGCTGT
>CALBTA010000314.1 GCA_937967755.1 uncultured Planctomycetaceae bacterium
TTGCTCGACCGCACCTTCGGCCCACTGAAGACGTTCGCCGCGCTGGCCATCGTTGTCGTCGTTTATGCGATCTTCCAACCAGAGGGCCTTTGCCGCAAACTCGTTCGCCCTTTCGCTCCCCCGCATTTCTTGAAAACTTGCTGGACCATGCGCCCGCTAACCGCCATTGCCGCCCTGCTTGCCGTTGCCGGGCCGTGGTATTTTTGGGTGGGCTTGCGCACCGACGGAGCCTGGCTGCAAGGTTTCTTCCTGGAGCACAACTTCGGCCGGGCGACGCAAACGTTTGAAGGGCATGGCGGCACGTTTCTGTTTTATCCCGTCTCGGTGCTGGCGGGCTGTTTTCCCTGGTCGATCTTGCTGCCCGCCGGTCTGGCCGCGACGGCGCAAAGAATTCGCGGCCGCAACGTTTGGCTGATGAGCGATCTGCTGGGCGCCTGCTGGGCCGGCGTCACGATGGGGCTGTTCACCTTGGCGAAGACGAAGCTGCCGAGCTATATCACGCCCGCTTACCCCGCGCTTGCGATGATGATCGGTGTGTACGTCGTGTTGTGGATTCGGGCACCGCGGCGCGTCAACGTTTGGACGCCGCGGCTTGCCTTCGCGGCGCTGGCGATTGCCGGGATCGGAATCGCCATCGCGTTGCCGCTGGCGGCTAAAGAATTTCTCTCGGGAGAAATCTGGCTCGGCGAGATCTGGCTCGGTGCGATCGCGCTGATTCCCTTAACCGCCGCCGCTTGCGGCTTCGCCCTGGCCCGCCGACAAAACCCGCGCGCCGCCGCCACATGCCTGGCCGCTTGCGCAGCGCTATTGCTCATCGTGGGCTTCGGTGTGGTTGGCCCACACGTTAGCCGGCACCAGCCCATCGTCCGCGCGCTACAGCGAATCGAAGCCGCTTCACCCGAGGCGAAAATCGCCGGCCACCGATCCCACGAGCCGTCGTGGGTCTTCTACGCGGGCAGGCCAATACCGGTGATTGGCAACCAGCAGCCGCAAAACGCCGGCGAATTTCTTCGCGACCCCGACGCATTCTTGATCACCAACGATCGCGCACTAGACGACCTGCAGCCGCATCTTCCGCCAGACGTGCAACCGATTGCGCGGGAGCGATTTTTCCTAAAGAAGTACGACCTGGTCGTATTAGGCCGAACGCCGGCAGGCGTGAAACTTGCCCGGCAACAAGCCGCAACGGAACGACGCGTGGCGGGTGAAGAATCGACAATTCGTTGAACATTTCGGCAGCCCATGTTACGCTCGGAGGATGGGCCATGCCTTGCTATTGATCGCCGCGGTTACGCTCAGCCAAGCTGCGGAAGACCTCCAGGCGAAGCTGACGTACCATCATCAGTTGGAAAGCGCCGCGCGGATGCCGGTCGCCGTCTCGCCCGATGGGAAGCGGCTGCTTTACTTCACGCGCACGCGCGCCTCCGGCGAGCGGGAAGCGAAAACCGGCTTCACCTACATGCTGGCCGACATTGATGGCGGCAACCCGCGGGCTTTGTTTGAAACGCCGGTTGAGTGGGACGACTGCCTGAACACGGTGATGACCGATGCGGTGTTTTCGGCCGACGGCAAGCGGATCGCCGTCGCCACGACCGACAACGGGCGGCTGCTGCGCGACGGCGAGAACCCCGGCCGGGTCGTCCCCGCGATTGTCGATTTGGCGGTCGCCGAGAAGGACCCATCGACCAAGCCGGCCATGACCAAATGCGAACTGGGCAGTTGCGGCGGCTTCGGATTTTTGGGCGATGATTTGCTGGTGCTCGATTCCCCCGGTTTGATCAGCGGGCAAGGCTACCGGCTGACGCTTCACGCCGACCAGTCGCGAGAAATTCACGCGGACGAAAAAGCCGCCGCCTCCGCGCTGCGGATCTCACCGAATGGAAGCTACGCGGTCTTTTTTATCTCCACCCATGTCGCCAGTTCGATCGTGCAGTTGCGGTTCGTCGATTTGGAAACTGGCAAAGTTGTCGACTCGCCGCAGTTTCGCAGCCAAAACGTCACGTTCGACGGCCGCCCCCAACTTTTCTGGGACGCCGAAGGCCAAGGGGTGTTCTGCCACGTTTCCACCCACGCCCGCAGCAAATGGCCGTATGAGTTAACGCATTACCGGTTCGCCGACGGCAAAGGGGAAGTGGTCGCCCCTTCACGAAACATTGGCGCCAGCAGCACATTAGGCGAAGGCCGGATCGCACTTTGGCACCCCGAAGCCGGCGGCTGCAGCGTGCTGGACCTCGCCACGCGGAAGCTCTTCCGCCTGCCCGAGCACAACTACATCATCGGCGGCCGCGGCAACCGCGCCGTCATCGCCGACCTGGAACGGGACGCCATCTATTGTGCAACCGTTGACCTCGCGGATGAGTGACACGAATGCTTCATGGGAAAGCTAGTTGCCGGCCCTCGATCGCTCAGTTTCCAGGAAAAACGTCAAAGCAAAGAACTCCGTTGGGCGAGGGCCTTTGAGCAACTAGATGACCTTGATTGACCAGCCTGCTGGCCAAAGCGTCACCATGCGATTCACGATCGACCACACCACAACTTACCGCTACAGCCGGCCTGTTTTCCTCGAGCCGCACATGATTCGGCTTTGCCCGCGTTCAGGTGCGGACCAGCGGTTGCATTCGTTTGAAGTTCAAATGGATCCCGCACCGGCCGGTCAGACGACTATCTTGGATGCCGAAAACAACACAGCGGTTATTGCCTGGTTCAACGACACGACCGAAGCGTTGCGGGTCTCCTGCCGGGCGGAAGTGGAAACTCTTCGCAGCAACCCGTTCGACTATCTGGTTTTCGAGCATGACTTGCCGGTCAATTGTGACGGTCCTGAAGGAGTGATTCTCAACCCGTATCGAATCGGCACCGGAATTGGTGACGTAAATGATGCGGTTGGCCAGTTCGCAACGTCGTTGCTCGAAACGAATAAGCGCGACACGGCTGCGTTGGCCGCGCGGCTCACCGAGGTCATTTATGCCGACTGGAAAGTCATCCATCGTGAAGAAGGTTCTCCCTGGCCGGCGGAGAAAACGCTTGCCGAAAGAACCGGCTCCTGCCGCGACGTTACGGTTCTGTTTATGGAAGCGTGCCGCCGCCTAGGAGCGCCCGCCCGATTTGTTAGCGGCTATCAGGAAGGCGATCCCGATCAAACCGACCGGGAACTTCACGCCTGGCCGGAAGTTTACATACCGGGTGGCGGTTGGCGCGGGTACGATCCGACTCAGGGCCTCGTCGTGGCTGATCGCCACGTGGCGGTTGCGTCTTCGGCAATTCCAATCGAGGCCGCCCCAATCACTGGTAACTTCCGCGGCACCGGCGCGACGGCCATGATGCAATCGCACATTGAGTTAAGCTGTCGTGATGTGCAGTCCATGCAGCAGCAACAGCAGCAGTAGGACGAAAGCGTAACCGGGGCTACGCCTTGAAGCACGCCACTTGATGTGACTTCCCTTCCAACGCCGGCGCCAACTGGCGGCATTGCTCTTCGACGATGGGGCACCGGTCAGCGAACGGGCAGCCGGGATAGTGAACTTCCGGCGAAGGGACTTCACCCGTCAGCGGAACGTGCTCACGCGTGCTTTCCAACTGTGGATCGGGAATCGGAATCGCTGACAGCAGGGCCTTGGTGTAAGGGTGCTTCGGGTCGCTGTAGATGTCCGCCGCGCTGGCAAGCTCTACGATGCGCCCCAAATACATCACGCCCACCCGGTGCGAAATGTGCCGTACGACCGAGAGATCGTGCGAAATGAAAACGTAGGCCACGTTCAACTGCTGCTGCAAATCCATCAGCAAGTTTACGACCTGTGCTTGGATTGAAACATCCAACGCGGAAACCGGTTCGTCGCAAAAGATGATCTTCGGTTGAACAGCCAGCGCCCGCGCCACGCCGATACGTTGACGCTGGCCGCCGGAGAATTCATGCGGGTAGCGGTTCATGTACCGCGGATTCAGGCCGACGATATCCATCAACCGCATCACTTCCAGCTTCCGCGTCCGCCGATCGTACAGGCCAAAGATCTTCATCGGCTCGCCAATGATGTTGCCAACGGTCATCCGCGGGTTGAGCGAGGCGAATGGGTCTTGGAAAATCATTTGCAGATCACGGCGGAACGGGCGCATTTCATAATCGCCGTGCCGGTCGATCCGTTGCCCTTGCAAATACACCTCGCCGCTGGTGACCGCGGACGAACCCAACAGGTTCAAGACGGCCCGGGCGGTTGTCGATTTCCCACAGCCCGATTCTCCCACCAATCCCAGCGTTTCGCCTTCGTGAACGGTAAAGCTCACGCCGTCGACAGCGCGCACGGCACCCTGCTCGCGCTTCCACAACGGCCCGCGAGAAAAGGGAAAGTGAACTTTCAAATCGCGCACTTCTAGCAGCGGCTTGCCGGTCGAAGAAGGCGTGGCTGGGGCCGGAGCGGTTTGTGGTATTGCGCTGGGCATTAAAATCTTGCGCCTGCTCTACTTCTGACTGCGCTCTGCCGCAATCTTTGCCAGGTGTTCGTCGATCGAACTAATGCCGCGGATGATTTCGTTCACCCCGCGCAGCAGCGTGTAAGTGATCCAACACCCCACCATGAACAGCAGGCTAACGGCCACGCCGATCACCCAACACGCCCGCGTTAAAGCCGCAAGTTGTTCTTCCATACCAATGATCCTTCGGCGGTTGTTCTATGTTGATTGCGCCAGCATGCTTGCATCGTAGCGTTCCGGTTGGCACATGGAAACCACCGCTGAGGATGAAGCACTACGAACGTGGGAGCGGCTTGCAACCACGCGGTTGGTATGGCGTACCGTCGAACTTTTGACGGCCCTCGACCATCGCGGGGCGAATGTATCGCTTAACCGGAAAGTTTCAACTTTAACTAGCGGGGCGATCAAACCGATAACAACGTCAGACCCTACTGCGCGCATTGTGCGCGCACCTTGAACCTAATCCAGCAGATTACGAGGAACACGGATGTCCCTCAATCGTCGAACTCTTTTGATCGCCGGGGTTTACAGCGGCTGGGCGCTCGCTTCCCGTGTGAGCCATGCCGCCGAACTCGGCATTGCCAGTTTGGACGGAACGCCCGCACGGTTCGTCTTGCAATCGCGACCCGCACCCGGCCGACGCGAGCCGCCGGTGGTCACCTGCGTTGCCATCCAGGCGGGCGGAGATTTGGTTGCCGTCGGCGGAGACGATCACCTGCTTCGTGTGTGGAATTTCCGCACCGGCCAGCTAGCACACGAACTGACGGGGCACCGTGATTGGATCCGCGCCGTGTTGTTTGTTCCCGGTCGCGATGAACTGATCACCGCGGGCAATGACCGGCGACTGCTGCGTTGGACGCTTTCCGAGGGCGGCATCGTGCATCGCGAACTGGCGCGGCATGATCAAGCGATCGCATCGGTGGCGATCAGCGACAACGGCACGCACCTGGCCGCCGCCGGCTTCGAACCGAAGATGTGCCTGTACAACTTGGAAACAGGCGAGCATCTGGCGCAGCTCGATTGCCCCTGCCGCGACATCCGGGCCGCTGCGTTTTCGCCCAACGGTGATCTGCTCGCTTCGGCGGGGCGCAACGGACGGGTGCGAATTTGGGCCGTGGATGACCTGAAGCACGTCCGCGACATCAATGCCCACAAGCGTCGCATTCGGGCGCTGGCCTTCTCGCCTGATGGATCGCAACTGGCATCCGCGGGCGAAGATCGCACCGCCAAGGTTTGGAATATCACGACCGGGGAACTGGTGCATTCGGTCTCGACCGGCACGGCGAAGATTCTCAGCGCGATCTACCTCGACGACGCCCACCTGGCGACCGGCGGAACGGATAACACCATCCGCGTCTGGCAGCTCGAAGCCCAACGCGAAGTGGACAAACTTATCGGGCACACCGGTTCGATCCCCACGATGGTTTACGGCGAACAAACTCTGATCTCCGGCAGCTTCGACACGACGGTTCGGGTCTGGCGGCCGCTTTCGGCAGTAAACAAGTCGACGCGAAGATTGGATGTTGAAGGGTTGAAATGAACGTAGCAGGCACACTCCGTGTGCCGGCCGCGGGAAGCAATAGAAGTTTGCGATTCGGTAACGGCACGCGGAGTGTGCCTACTACTTTGGAGGTGAAGCGTGGGAATTTTTGGCGGCTTTCGGCAACTGGCGAGATCGATGGGCATGCTGCGTTGCGACGAGGCACACACTTGCGACGCGAAGCAGCAAAAACGCCAACGCCGCGCGCGAGTGTTCGAAACCGTCGAACCGCGGGTGATGCTCAACGGTATCGGCCTGTTCGATCCGCTGGAAGTCGGTTCGACTTACACCGAAGGCGATACGGGCAGCGATGCCGCGGGCGATACGATTGAAATCACCTTCAACGGCGGCGGGCCGAACACCACGCTCGACCGCGTGATCATCAGCGGCGATAAGGCGTTCGACTACAACGCGTTCCTGGCTAACGAACAAGCGGCCCCGCTGAAGAACCTCGATGTTTTCTTCGACACAGTCAGCACCGGCCAGCCAGGCGACAACTTCGGCAAGGACGACGGCTCGCCGTTCCAACTGATCGATGCGACCGGCATTGATAGTTACAACGTCAGCGTGGTGGACGGAACTTCGCTGATCATCCTGGAGTTTGAAGGCTTCCACGCCAACGAAAAGTTCGTCTTCAACATCGATGTGGATCAGGTCATCGACCTCAGCGAAGTGCCGGTCAGCGAAGGGCTAGACGCGATCACCTCGGGCGTGGAATTTCAGAATTCGACGCTCGCGGTGGAATTCAGCGCGCCCGGCTTCGTTGATGCCAGCGGCACTGGTAAGTTCAAGGACTCTTACGACCGATTCCTTGTCGACCGCACGCTGAACCTGACGCCCGACGATGGGCTGGACCCCAACCCGCAGAACACCATCCGCGACCGGACCGCGGGCGTGGCGTTCGACGTTGAGCAAGACCCGCTGCCGATCAGCATTTCCGGCACGGTGTTCCACGACCGCGACCTCGACCTGGTGCGCGAAGCCAGCGCCGACCCGCAGCTTGACGAACATGGCATTGATGGTGTCGAGTTGCAGCTTTGGAAACTGAACAACGACACCGGACAATACGAAGACACCGGCCACCGCGATACAACTTCGGGCGGTGGAAAGTACGATTTTGGAACAAACCTGAATTTGAAGCCCGGTGTTTACG
>CALBTA010000315.1 GCA_937967755.1 uncultured Planctomycetaceae bacterium
ACCTGATCATTTTCGTCACCGACAGCGACCTGAACGACGTGGAATATTCCGCCCTGGTCGCGCTGGCTCACATCAACAAGCCGATTTTGGTCGCGCTCAATAAGAAGGATCTCTACTCGGAAGAACAACGCCGGCGGTTGTTGGAAGTGCTTCGCGGCGACCGATTGCCGAACGTGATTGAGCCAGACAACATCATTCTGACCGCCGCCGACCCGCGTGAGATGGAGCACGTCATTGAATCGGCCGACGGTAGCACGCGGACCGAACAGCGAAAGCCGCCCGCTGACGTCGATGAGCTAAAAGCTCGCATCTTGGAAGTGTTGGAACACGAAGGGCTGGCTTTGTTGGCCTTGAATGCTGCCATGTACGCGGCCGACAAGACCGACCGGGTCGCCGCGGTCCGTGTGCGGCTTCGCAACGCGGCGGCCAGCCAGATCATTTGGAAATACGCGCTCGTCAAAGCGTTGGCCGTCGCCGGCAACCCCGTGCCAGTTGCCGATACCGTTGGCGGAGCCGGGGCCGACGCGGCGATGGTCTATCACCTCGGCAAAATTTACGGGCTAGAAACTTGGAGCTGGCGGCACGCAGTTGATCTGGCCAAAAGCATCGGCGTCTCGGTCGTCGGCGTGACCACCGGTGAGATTGTGACGCATGTCTTCGCCTGGTTCGCCAAGGGCCTCAGCATCGGCTGGGCGACTCCCTACACAGCGATTCCCCAAGGCCTGGTCGCCGGTTGGGGTTCGTACATCGTCGGACAGGCCGCGAAAGTTTATTTCGAGCAAGGAGCATCCTGGGGCGGCGGCTCACCCAAACCGGTGATCGCCAAAATCCTCGCCAATACCGACAAACAATCCGTCCTCGCCCGCCTAAAGGACGAAATCAACGCCAAACTACACAGCAACCCCCACTCAGAAGCGAAGCAGTGATTTCGGGCCGGGTTGGGTGAAGGACAAATTCTGGCAAGAATTGTGATCCTCCTTACGAATCGAGCAGTTTGTTGCTGTATAATGTTCGTGCGGGCCAGGTTTGCACTTACAATGTTTCTCTATGTCCAGTGCCAACCGTTAAGGAGCCCTGCATGTGCCGACTCGCCTTCCTCGCGTCGTTTCTTCCTGCCACCGCGCTGCTGGCCGCTGAGGTGGTGTCGCCTACGCCGATAGAACTTCCGCGAGAGCCGCTCAGGACTGAGGTGGTCGAAGCGCTCGACGCGGCGATCGAGGACGCTGGCGCTGAAGTGCATATCAGGTTGTTCAAGCACCGGGCGATGCGGCACGCCCGCGCCGGCGACTGGAAGAAAGCGGCGGCTGACTTTCGGGCGGTCGTGGCGCAAGCTCCTGGCCAGGTCAACGTGGCCCAACAGGCCGCGGCCGCGATGCTGTTGGGAGGTGAGCGCATGACCTATGAACAGTTCGTCACCGACTTCCTGGCCGCCCAAGCGGAGAACACCAACCGCACAGTACTGGAGAAGAAGGCCAAGCTGTGCGTGCTGCCGCCGGACCCAATAGGCGATGAGGAGACCGTGAAGGGTTGGATCGCAGCCGCGGTCGAAGAGGGCGAAAACGTGCAGTGGTCGCCCTACTTCACGGCCACCCAGGCGCTGGCGTTGTACCGCTACGGAGACTTCGAAGACGCGCTACTGGCCATCCGCGAGACCGATCGCCGCCACGCGCTGACCGGCGGCGGGAACAACGACTTCCTATACACCAAGACGCGGTTGGTCGAAGCGCTCTGCCACGCCAAAGCTGGCGATATCGAAAAGGCGATGGCGGCGTTTAACAAGGCCGACCACATCATCCGCCCCCGCATGGCCGAGTTGCAGACCGTCCTCAAAGGCGAATTATGGCACGACTGGATGATCGCCAAAATCCTACACGATGAAGCGTGTGAGGTGATCAAAGGGGTGATTGCCGCAGCGGCAGAGTAAACGGAACGGCCGTAGGATGGGCTGGCAGCTTGCCGCTACGCCAATTCCAGCGTGCCCCAAACACTGGGGTCTTCGTGGAAGGGAAAGGCGTTGTCGACGCTGAAGGTTTGCCAACCGAGTTCGCGGTCTTGAACCAGGTAGAAGAAGCCCAGGCGGGTATAGTCGGCCGGGTCGTATCCGGCCATTGCTTGCGCGGGGATGTGACAATGCAAGAGGTAGCCGTCGACCCGCTTTTCACTGCGGACCTGCAGCATCCTCTCGGGCACAGGCGGGGCGTTTTCCCTGGCCCGGTTGATGAGCAATTGGGCCTCGCACGCCTGGTCAAGCTGGCGGCTGGCGCCGGCGGGCAGAAAAACGAAGCGGTGGCAAAAGCGGCTCGCCCGGTGGATGTTGTGCGTGTCTCGGGTGTCGATCCAAATCTGCAACCCGTCGCTATCTTCCAAGCGGTCTTCGCGGCACCAGGGTGTTTGCTTTTTTCCGCTTACGCGCACCGTGAAGGAAATTCCGGTTTCATTCCACGCGGCCCGAATGTCAGCAAAGTTCGGCTTGCCTTCAAGCTGCGCACCGAAACTCGGCAAGCGGCATGACTCATCCAATTCGATGCCATCGCTGGTCCAGATCGTTTCGCGCCGCTGACAGCCGATGCTGAAGCGGAAGAGAAACGTCGGGCTGAGAAGTTGTTCGGTCATGAATTCGATGAGACCTCTATCGTCGTTTCCAGATGCTCATGCAAAAACTCAGGAAATTCGCCTTTGTGCAAGTCTTCCAGTTTTCGGAAGCGAAGTTTGATGGTGTCTTTTTTCTCCGTCGCGGCGTCCAGTTCGCGCTCTCGCCCCATGTCGGTGATTCGCCCCAGCGCGAATTGGCCTTTGGGTCCATTGAGCCGCAATTCGATCGCATCCAGCTTCTTCGTTACTACCGTGGCCCACGGTTCCTGGCTGCCGTTGGGGTACATATGAACAAGCACCTGATTGTTCCACAAGAACTGCCCCTGAGGCGCCGCGGATGCCAACATTTCGAACAGTTCTTCCAGCACTTCGGTTTGCCACTGCACCTTTTTGCCCGGCGGAAAGCCTTTGCGCGAGAGGTGCCATTTTTGCCCCAGCACTTTCCAAGGCATGATGTCTTCGGGTTTTTGTTGCGCGCGGTCGGTGTGCTTGAAGAAGCCGCAGGCGGCCTCTTCGAGGAATTTCCAAAATTCTTCCGTGTTGATTTCTTCCCACATGTGGGCGCGGATTTCAATTTCCTGCCAGGGGCCGCGGAGGTTCTTGCACTTCACGCGCGGCTCGTTGCCGTAGACTGGCAGGTCGTCCATTTCGTTCAGCGACTTCAGCGGGATGCGCCGTTGCAAATCTTCTCGCTTGAACGTGTTCTTTGCCACGCGAAACTTCATCTTCAACAGCCAGGCCTCGCCGGTGATGGCGTGGAAAAACCAGCCGTCGCTTTTCTTTTCGGCGGCGATTTCGACGACCGTGCGGGTATTCCAATCGGTATCGCTGAAGTCGCCCAGCTCTTGAATGCGATCGACCACGGCTTCCAGAATGCGCCCATCCCAGCGGCAGGCTTCCCCCTTCCGCCCGACGCGGTCGTGGCAATGCCACTGCCGGCCGTCGGCTTCCCACGGCATCTGCGTCGTCTCGCCGACTTGTTCGATTTCCAAATCGCCTTCGCGGCGCTGTTGTTCCTCGGCGAAGTCGTGAAGCTTGCGCTTTTCGTGCGGCCCGGCTTCGAGGACGGGCGCGAGGTACTTTGCTGTGTGGCTTTCCAAATGCGGATTGCGGATTGCGGATTGCGGATTCGTTTTGCGAGTGCGTTTCTTCTGCTTCGATTCCGCATTCCGCAATCCGCATTCCGCAATCTCTTCAGGAGTTCCGCACGCAACAACTTCTCCGCCGCCGTCGCCGGCTTCGGGACCCATGTCGATGATCCAGTCGGCCTGCTTGATGACGTCCAGGTTGTGCTCGATCACCACAACCGTATTGCCCAGATCGACCAGGCGATGCAAGACGTCCAGCAACTTCGCCAGGTCGTCGAAGTGCAAGCCGGTTGTTGGTTCGTCCAGCAGATAAAGCGTTCGCCCAGTGTCGGGCCGCGAAAGTTCGGAAGCCAGCTTGACCCGTTGGGCTTCGCCGCCCGAGAGCGTCGGGGCGGGCTGGCCGAGTTGGATATAGTCCAGCCCCACATCGCAAAGCGTTTGCAGCGTGCGGCGGATTTTCGGGATGTTGGCGAACAGCCGCAGGGCTTCGCCGCAGGTCATTTGCAGCACGTCGGCGATCGAATTTCCGTGATAGCGAACGGCCAGCGTTTCGGAGTTGTATCGCTTGCCCAGGCAGGTTTCGCACTGCACCCACACGTCGGGCAGGAAGTGCATTTCGATACAGATTTCTCCGTCGCCCTCGCAGTAATCGCACCGCCCGCCAGGCACGTTGAAGCTGAATCGGCGAGCGGTAAAGCCGCGCAGCTTCGCCTCGGGCAGTTGGGCGAACAGTTGACGGATTTGATCAAACACCCCCGTGTAGGTCGCGGCGTTGGACGCGGGCGAATTGCCCAGCGGCTTCTGGTCAACGCGAATCACTTTGTTGATATGCTCAACGCCCAAGATTTCATCGTGCGCGCCGGGAACGACGCCCGCACGGTGCAGACGCTTCGCGAGCGCGGCGTGCAGAACATCTTCCACCAGCGAACTTTTGCCGCTGCCGCTTGGACCAGTGACCGCGGTGAGTGTGCCGAGGGGAATGGTGATGTTGACGTTGCGCAAGTTGTTGTGGCGAGCGTTGCGAATGCGGATTGCGGATTGTGGAGTGCGGAATTGGTGGTTGGAAGACGTATCGCCGCGAGACTTCGTCTTGCGTTTTCGTTTCGCAGAACGCTTGTTCGTCGCCTCTTCGTCATTCCGCATTCCGCAATCCGCATTCCGCAATTCCCCCAACCGACGGTTCGTCGGCACGGCAATCGCCTTCTTCCCCGACAGATATGGTCCGGTGACCGACTTGCGGCGTTTCATCAGTTGGCGGGCATCGCCGCTGGCGACGATCTCTCCGCCATGCTTGCCGGCGGCTGGGCCGAAGTCAAAGACCTGATCGCTGCCTTCGATCACCTCGCGGTCGTGCTCAACGACCAGCAGCGTGTTGCCAAGGTCACGCAATTTGTGCAACGCCCCCAGCAGCCGGGTGTTGTCGCGCGGGTGCAGGCCGATGGTCGGTTCGTCCAGCACGTACAGCACGCCGCACAGCCCGCTGCCGAGTTGGCTGGCAAGACGAATACGTTGGGCTTCGCCGGCGGACAATGTCGGTGCGGAGCGCGACAGCGTCAGATATTCCAGCCCGACATCGCAGAGAAATTCCAAGCGGTTCTTGATTTCACGCACCAACTCGCCAGCGATTTTCTTTTCCGCCGCGGTGAACCGCAGCTTCTTGAAGTAGCTTCGCAATTCACCCAATGGCATGCGGCAGACTTCGTCGATTGCCATGTCGCGCCATTGCACGGCCGATGCATCGTCGCGCAGGCGGCTGCCGCCGCAAGCGGTGCAATCGACCTCATCGACCAGGTGTTCCAACCGCGTGCGAAACGACGGCGAAAGCCGAGAGGCTTCTTCGAGCGCTGGGTAGAGGCCCTTGAATTGAAAGCGGAACGCAGTTCCCTCTCCCAGGGGGAGCGGGAGAAGTGCTGTAAACCACCGCTCTTCGGTGCCGTGCAAAACAATTCGCCGCTGCCGCGCGCTCATCTGTTCCAGCGGCGTATCGAGCGGCAAGCCGGTTTCGGCCGCCAGCGTTCGCAGCATCGCTTCGGCCAGCGGACGGGAAAGATCGGGCCACAACGACAGTGCCCCTTCGGCGAGCGTCAACTTTCCATCGCGCACCAGGGCCGCCGGGTTGGCACCGATCTGCGTTCCCAGCCCCTCGCATTCGCCACACCAACCGAGGTAACTATTGAACGAAAAGCTATGCGGCGTCAGCGGCTCGAAGCTGCGGCCGCAACGGTCGCAGGCGAGGTGCTGACTGTGAACAACCAATGGCCAACGCGATTCGGGCAAGCTGTCATCGGCCCGGGCGATGTGCATCACCCCGCGGCCCAGTGCCAACGCGTTCTCGACGCTCTCGGCGATGCGCGACTTTTCCTTCCCGCGCACCACAACGCGATCGACGACGACCTCAACGCGGTGCTTTCGCCGGCGGTCGATCTCCGGCGGCGCTTCAAGCGCGTGCGTTTGCCCGTTGACGCGAATGCGGTTGTAGCCGGCGGCGCGAAGTTCATCCCACAACGTTTCGTACTTGCGGCCAACTTCGACCTCGACCGGGGCCATCACGAACAGCTTCGCCCCTTCCGGCTCGGCCATCACTTTGGCGATCACCTCGTCGGCCGATTGCGTGCCCACCGGCACGTTGCATTCCGGACAGTGCATTTGCCCCAGCCGGGCGAACAGAATGCGGAAGTAGTCGTAAATCTCCGTCACCGTGCCAACGGTCGAACGGGGCGTGTGGCCCAGGTTCTTCTGCTCAATTGCAATCGCCGGCGACAGGCCCTCGATATGTTCCAGCTTGGGCTTCTGCATCTGCCCGACGAATTGCCGGGCGTAGGCCGACAGGCTTTCGACATACCGCCG
>CALBTA010000316.1 GCA_937967755.1 uncultured Planctomycetaceae bacterium
CCGCGTCGACATCACCTGGGCCTTGCAACGACCCGTACGGGAAGACGCCGTGGTTCGTATGGTAGTTGTGCAGGCCGAGCGAAATTTGCTTGAGGTTGTTTTTGCATTGCATCCGGCGGGCGGCGGCCCGGGCGCTTTGCACGGCGGGAAGCAGCAGCGAGACAAGAATGCCGATGATGGCGATCACGACCAACAGTTCGACGAGGGTAAATCCGAAGCTGCGTTTGCGATTGGGCATGGCGTTTCTCGGTCAGTCACTGGTTAGCTCGAAGTGTAGCTGATCGTTGTCGCCGGCGATGTCGATTTCAATCCCTTGGCGGTACCTGGCGGGCACCACGTCGATGATTTCGGGCTCTTCGCGGCCCGAGCCGGGAATCATCTTGCCGGTCGCCTTGGTGGAAACGATTCGGACCCGAACCTTCCCCAGGGGGGCATCCTTAAGTGTATACGCCCCGCCGGCAAAATCGACAGCGGTCGGCCGCGATTGGCCCGTTCCATCGGGAATGAACATGATGTTGCCCGACTCGAGCGGCATTCCGTCGAGGGTGATATTGCCGGAAACCTGGGCGGAAGGATAAGGCGATTTCGGCGGCCCGCAACCGATTAGGAGCATCGCCAACGCGATGGCCGCCAGGGGGGGGATCGTTGAGTTTTGTTGAGTTTTCATTGGCATGGCGGCCGTCATTTGAAACTAAGGAACGAGGGAAAAATAACTTCGGCATTTGTGATTGCCCTCACCCTACCCTCTCCCAGCGGGAGAGGGGTTTGGGGACGAAGTTATTTTTCCTCATTCCTAAGGTTGTTCGATGGTGATGCTTGATGCGTCCGCGAGGAATTCGTGTTCTGTCTGCTGGCCGTCGGGCCAACGGACTTCGACCGATTCGATTTTGTTGGCTGAGTTGACAGGAACTGAAATGACCGCCGGCGATTGCGACAAGTAACCAGAGCCTAGCCCGACCTCGCACGACTGCCGCGTGCCGTCTTCATGAACGAACGTTGCCTTCGCGCCGATGGCCTGAAGGTTGGACGCGTCACCGCTGACGAAGCGGGCTTGGAGTATTGTACCGGCATCGTCGGCGATTGCCCGCCGGTTGGCCAGGAAGACTTGCGGCGAATCTTGGTTGAGGGCTAAGATGACATCGGGCAGGTTGTCGCCGTTGAGGTCGCAGACTGTCACGCCGCGGGCATCGCCGGGGACGACAATGCCGCTTCGCTCTGGCGGGGCGGGATCGAAATTGCCGTCGCCATCGCCGAGTAGCAACTGGCCCAGCCCGCCATCCATCGGGCCGGTTTCCAACTGCGGGCCGAAGAAGTTTTGGGCGAGAATGATGTCCGCGTGGCCATCGAAGTTCGCGTCGAGGATCGCCGCTCCGAAGGAGGGCGCGATCTGTGCGATACGCGGCAGCGGCTCGAACGTGAAGCGCGCGTTGCCGTCGTTGCGCAGCACGCCGGTGCGAAGTTCCGTCGCGGCGAAGCGATGGGCTTTGTCCAAGCACTGTTGGGTGAAGACACCCTCAAGCGACGCCGCCGCGAAGGCGTGGTACGACTTGAACGTCTCGCCGAGGTGCGGCATAGCGTGCGTGGTGCAGCTTCGCCCGCGGATGGGGTACAGCGTTTCGTCTTCGTACTCGGCTTCGACCAACCGCATGCGCCCTTTGTCTTCGAAGTCGCCGTAGTACAACAGGGCTGGCTTCTCGCTACTGGCGTGGTACTTGGTGTTTAGCCCGAAGTTGGTGACAACGTAGTCGGTGTCACCATCGCGGTCGAGGTCGCCGGCAGCGATGCCGTTCCACCAACCAAGGTGATCGGCCAAGCGTGCTCGACCTGTTTGATCGCGCAGCTTGCCTTCGTTGTTCTCGAACAGTTTGACCGGACCCCATTCGTGGGTAACCAGCAGATCGATCCACCCGTCGTCGTTGGCATCGGACCAAACGGCCGAAGTGACAAGGCCGGTCTTCAGTAGCTGCGGAGCGATTTGTTCGGTCACGTCGGCGAACTTGCCGCCTTCGTTTCGCAGCAGCCGGCTGCTCGGTGCAAGCGGGTACTGGCCTGGGATTACCCTGCCGCCGACGAACAAATCCAAATCGCCGTCGCGGTCGAAATCGGCCGCGGCGACCACACTGGAACTGTCGCGCACTTCGGGCAGCGCTTCGTCGGGTGCCTTGGAAAAGTTGCCGCTGCCGTCGTTCAAGTACAGCCGGTCGCGCAGCTTGCCGTCGCCCGGTTCGCACTCCACTCCGCCGCTGGCGACGTACAAATCGAGATCGCCATCGGCGTCGGCATCGAAGAAGAGGGCACCCATGTCCTCGCACGCCGAATCGAAGATCATCGCAGGCGAAGTGCGGCGGTCAAATGTTCCCTGCTGGTTACGAACGAACAACGCGCCGGCGTGCCCTGCCCCTTGGCCGAGAAAGAAGTCTTCGTCGCCATCGCCATCGACATCACCCCAAGCTGCCCCTGGCCCAGCGATGGAAAGTTTGTTAGGCAAAAGCGGCTGCCGGGCAAAGTCGTCGAATGCATCTTCACGGTGGACCGCATCGGCGAACAGGCCGCGGGTTTGGCGGTACAGCGGCGGCGATTCAGAACGGGGTTGATCGTGAGGGTCACCCTTGACACTTGAGCGGGTGACAACGTACCGCCGGTTGACCGGCAAGTCGTCAAACGTTTGCGCTTGCCCGTCGGGCCATTGGACTTGTATGCGTTCAATCCGGTCGGCCTCCCCAAGCCCGAAGTGCAGATCATAATCGCCAGATGATTTGAACCCGGTAAACGGGTTGATTCGCCGGACGTGCTTCGCCCCGCCCGCAGTGATTTCCACCTTCGCGCCCAGGCCGAACCGGTTTCCCTCATCGGCGGAGAGCGAAACCACCACGCGATTGCCTTTAGTGCCGCGGTTGCGATAGATTGAAATCGGCTCGTCCAAATTGGCAGTCACAATATCGAGATCGCCGTCGCGGTCGAGATCGACCAGCGTCGCGGCGAAGCTCATGCCGTTGTGATCCAGGCCCCAGTTGTGGGCGACCTCGGTGAATTGAACGTCGCCGTCGTTGCGGTACACCAGGTTCTGTTCTTTCCGTGTCGGGCGGTCGGCGTAGATGTCCCACTCCGTTCGACCGACAACCATCTGGCGGTTGAAGCGCACGTCTGAATCGTTGAAGCTGCGCGTCATGCCGTTGGTGACATAGAGATCGTTGCGCCCGTCGTTATCCAGGTCGCCAAACTTCACCGCCCATGTCCAGTCGGTATTCGCCAGGTTTGCCAGGTAAGCCGCTTCGCGAAATCGCCCGATGCCGGTGTTCAGCAACAGGGCGTTGCGCATCAACTGCGGCGGCGGGCCGCTGACTGAGAGGATGCGCTGATTGTTCATCGCCCTCATCGTCGTCTTGCTTTTGTAATGCGTCGTTGCCGACATATCGGCGACCAGCAAATCAAGCCGCCCGTCGCCATCGACGTCGGCCGCGTCGCTGCCCATCGAAAACCAGGGCGTATGCGGCATCACGTCGGCGATCACGTCGTGAAACGTCCCGTCGCCGTTGTTGTGGTACAGGTGATCGGGGTCGTCGTAGTCGTTGCAGACGTACAGATCGGGCAATCCGTCTTCGTCGTAGTCCCACCAGATCGCGGAAAGACCGTGCCCGACAGCGGTGATGCCGGCCGAATCGCTGACGTCTTTATAGGTCGCCGAACCGTCTGCGGAACGTTCGCAGCGGAACAACCGATCGCGCCGCGGCACTAAGTTCGTCACCATCTTGCCGGGCGAAACTTCGACCAGTTGGTAGTACTTCTCATACTGGGGCAACAACCGTGGGCGGCCGTCAACCACTTCGGCGGTCGGCGTGGTTGGCAACCCGCCTTCGCGATAGAACCGGTTGGTCAGTAGGAACAGATCGAGATCGCCGTCGATGTCGTAGTCGCAAAAGTAGGGCATCAAGCTGGCGTCGGTAACATCCAATCCGAAGCTCTTTGCCGATTCGGTGAACGCTCCTTGCCCGTCGTTTAGAAAGAGTTGATTCGGCGAGTCGTAGTTGCAGACGTAGATATCCAGATCGGCATCGCCGTCGAGATCGATCATCGCCGCCGCCGATCCCCAATGATTCGTTTCGTTGATGCCAGCCATGTCGCTTACATCTTCGAACTTCAGCGGCGAATGCTGACGGTAAAGCCGATTGGGATCGTGCGTACCAGCGACGAACAAATCAACCAGCCCGTCGCCATCGACATCACCTACGGCAATCCCGCCGCAGGCGAACCCGCTAACGTACAGCCGCTGCATAGGGTGCTGGCGGTCAATGCTGAACGCGGCATCAACGCCTGATTCAGCCGATGGTATGTTTTCGAACAACGGTTGCGGCTGCCCGCTCCGCTGGTGCCGCTGGAAATCGGGCAGGGCGAACGACTTCAGTTCGGGCGAATGGATCGTCGGAGTTGCCGCGGGCTGCGGACTTTCCGTTTCTTCGTTGCCGGAATCTATTAAGGGTTCGGAGTTATCCAGCGGGGAACTGGCATCCCAACCGCGCACCGCCCAAATTGCCGCGACCGCCCCAGTCGCAGCCAGCAAAAGCACGACAAATATTAGCTGCTTAGTCACGCAACCATTATACGACCCGGCGGATCGCAACCAACATTTGTTCGGAAGCATATAACAAAAAAGCCCGCGAAGCCGGATCGGCATCGCGGGCTGAGGTATCTTTGAAGTCGACTACTTCTTCATTCGCCGGCGGTAGAAACCGTAGACCAATGCTGACAGACCAAGCAGCGACCAAATGGCAACACTGGCCGGTTCGGGAACAGGGGCGAACAGTGCGCCGACACTCAGCCCGTCTCCGTTGTTATAAAGCGCCGTGATTTGTTCCGGAGTTAGCACATCCGAGAATACGGCAACATCGTCCAGTTTGCCATTGAAGTTTTCACCATCGTCGGCCGCGCGACCGATGAAGAAATTGGTAGCTTGAGAATTCAGACCAGTTGCAGTCCGAGACGCCTCGACGACGCCATCAACGTAAAATATTTGTTCATCGGTAGCTGCATCGTAAGTGACCGCTACTTGATGCCATCCGTCCGGGGGATCGCCTGTTAATTGATTGCTTCCGACGTCACCGGTATCAAGGTCATTGCTCCACCAGTAATGGCGATACCCGTTGGTCCCGGCAAGCCGCGTTGCGTTCTTCTCATTGTTGGAGTTGTTTCCCCAACTGATGATACCACCACCACCAGGGTTGTTATCGTCTGGGTTCGCCCAGGCATAGACTGAGTAGGAATTGTCGCCTGTTGGAATTCCGGTAGGAAACGCGGCGCTCGTAAGGGGGTCGTTGCTGAACGGACCATCAAAATCGACTGCTCCCCCAAACTTCCCGCCTGCAAAAAATGTAGGCGTGCCGCCCGCGAGGGGGGTTAGTTGATTCCCGTTGGGGCCCGAATCCTCTCCCAAATTCGCGTCATTGTCGACCGACCAGTAGCCTTGCAAACCAGCCAAAGCGGCGGCACTGGCCGTCACGGACAAAACCGCAACTGAAGCCAAGCAACCCATAAACATTCGGTAAATCATTTACTTTCTCCCCTTCTACACGCGTATGCTCAAACGGTTGGTAGGCCCGATCACAATCTGAAACAGATTTAGCAATTCGCGCGCCAATTCGGGGCTATTAGCTTAACTCCTTTCAAGTTAACAGCTTATGATTCAACCTCCCGAACTGACCCAGCGAATTGTGTAAACCCAGCTTTACACATTTGTGCAAAGGCGCATGGCTGGGTTTACACATTCTGAGGGCGAGGAGGGCTGTGAAGAAGGGCTAACCGATCCGCTTGGGTACCGGAAATTCCAACGTGAATTTCGTCCCTCGCCCGGACTCGGTCTGCACGTCGATCCGGCCGCCGTGGGCGGCGATGATCTTTTGGGCCAGCGGAAGCCCTAGCCCGCTGCCGCCGTCTTTGGTGGTGTAGAACGGTTCGAACATGTGCCGGGCGGTCT
>CALBTA010000317.1 GCA_937967755.1 uncultured Planctomycetaceae bacterium
CTCAGCAGCCAAGTAGATCACAAGTGAAAATACCAACGCGCCTATGGTAGATCACAATTAGCTCCGTCGGTTTGGAAATCGCCTGTGTGCGCCATGTTCGCTAACCGTGGCGCGTATCGGGCCGATACTTTACGGCCACGCCGCAGACGCCTTCCTCCGAGGCGTGGAACTCCTCATCAGAAGTGGTGCTCATCATCGGACAAATTTCCAAGTTCGTGATCTCGCACTTGCAGATCATGAATTGACATGCGTTAGAAAACCCCATAGCGAGCGCGGCTTTCTGGAATGGGGTCGGGCCGGCCGGGTGTGAAATCAACAAATCGCGACTTGCTCACGCGAACCTCAACATGTGCGCAGGTCAAGAGTCTTCTGAGGCGCAGCAAAGGAAACTTGTGCGCCCCCTTTCAAGATGGCAGTAGCGGATACCACCGGGGTGAATGAACTTAGTAGGCCATTGTTGAATCTAAGCACCGCTATGGACCGCAACTGGCGATTCAACCAGTTTTTCGGGGGGCGGCTGGTTTCCGTCGACGCTTGTGCGCTGCCAGTTGACTGATGCCATGACGCAGTTAATGCCCGACCCGATGCCCAATAGCCCGACGTTCTCATCGGGTCGAATAAAGCCTGACTCGGCGGCGCGGGCCAGGGTGATTGGCAGCGCGACAGAACCGGTGTTGCCGAGCCACTCCAGCGTGGCGTAGTCGCGCGTCGGGTCGATACCGAAGGCTTCGCACATCAGCTTGCGGTGCGCCGCTCCGACTTGGTGGCAAACGGTCTTATCGATATCGCCGTGCGACCATTCGGCTTCCGCCAAAAAGTTCTTGAAAGTATCAACCCCGGTGGCGATGCCTTTGGCCATCAGGCGTTCGGAATCGGTTTGCATCAATGGGGACATCCCGTCGGCCACCGCTTCGTCTTGCCCGCTATGGCAGAGGCGGTGGTGCTGCGTGTTGGCCTTGGCCGCAGCGGCCAACAGGCGGTTGCCGGTTTGCGTCAATTCGCGGTCACACAAAAGCATCGCGCATGATCCAGACCCAATTGTCAACGACGCCACGGCGGACTTGATGGTCTTCCGCGAAAGCGTTTCATCCCGGTTGAGCGTATCAATGGTGGTCTCCACCAGCGACCGGCTGCTTTCGGTGCCGACGACCAACCCGGCCCGAATTTGCCCCAGTTCGATCATGTTCGCCACTTGCAGCATTCCGTTGAGCAACCCAAGGCAGGCGTTGGACACGTCGTAGATCAGACAATCGCTCGCCAGGTTCAATTCGTGATGCACGCGTGAAGCGGTCGCTGGTTCCAAATGATCCCGGCAGACGGAACCATGGATCAATGCGCCGATCATCGATCGATCAATTCCCGCGGCTTCGATCGCGCGGTTGGCACTTTCAACGCTCTTCTCGCTCGGCAATGTTTCGGCGGGCCAAAACCGGCGCTCGCGAATGCCGGTCATTAATTCCAATCGCCCCGGTGGTAAGCGCAGTCGCTGGTAGAGCGGATCGAGGCGCTCTTCCAACTGCGACGAGGTCACCACTTCGTCCGGCAGGGTATAACCGAGCGATTCCAGGCAAACGTGAGAGTAGCGCATAGATTTCGCGGAAACGAGGAATGAAAACTACCGACCACTTCAACCTAGAGATTCCCGAAGACAGCGTAAAGGGGGTGCAAGTCGTTTTGCTGTAAAGGTTTACGGCATTTTCGGGCTAGCACGAGGCGGGGGAATCAGCTCAGGAAGCCACAGTAGCCAATTCGCAGTCGCCAACTGCATATTGCCGTGCAAGCACAACATCTTGTGGTTGTTTCATGAATTTGCCCCTAAATATGGGTTAAGCCTTGCGGCCTGGCGGATTCCACCTACATTTCTCCCCTGACTTGCATCCCTTTCCGCAAATGACGCGGACGAGCACAAGGAGTCTTCCCGAGGCCAACTGATACGGAAATCAATCCGGCGCACGGACCAAGATGGGTGACGCACGCCGGCAGATGCCCCAGCCAATTGATTGGCACTTTCGCGTTGTCAGAACGCAAGCTCCCCACGATTGTGGAGCGTGGTCAGTGAGGACCGCCAGCGGATTTCTGACTAGCTTTTATGGGTGAATTTCTGCCCCGGATGTTGCTCGACTGCCGCGCCGCAGCCGCCTCGCTCCGCCATCCGCAACAGGCATATTGGCAAAGGAAGTTGCCAGAGCCGCCATCATCTGAAAGGGATTGTCAGATGCAGTCTAAGCCACTTATCGGTATCAACACAGATTTTCGCGCCGCCACCAACGATCGCCCGGCTTACTCGATCATCAGTTCGGGCTACTACGACGCCATCATCAAGGCGGGCGGCATTCCGGTGATCATTCCGCCGTTGGCGAGCGAAGACGATGTCTCGGCATTGCTCGACAAGCTGGACGGATTCGTACTCGTCGGTGGGCCTGATTTGGATCCGCGCCGCGACGGTTGGATGCGGCACCCCAGTTGCCGGCTGATGGAATCGCGTCGGGAGACTTTCGACCGGATGCTGATGAGCCAAATCGCCGAGCGCCGCCTGCCGGTGTTTGGAATTGGCGTCGGTATGCAATTGATCAACGTTTCCCAAGGTGGTGCGTTGCACTTGCATTTGCCGGAAGACGTACCCGCTGCCATTCCGCACAAAGATCTTCAAGACCCGGGGCATCGCCATGGGCTGGAAGTTGTGCCGGGTTCGTTGATGGAGCGGGTTTACGGCGAAGGCGAAATTCGCGTCAACAGCATGCATCACATGGCGGTTGACATTCTGGCCCCCGGCTTCGAAGTGACCGCCCGCTGCCCCGATGGCATCGTCGAAGCGATTGAGAGCCAAATGCCCGACTGGTTGGCGATTGGCACGCAGTTCCACCCGGAATCGACATCAGCTTCGGCGCTCGACCAGCGGATCTTCGATGAATTCCTGGCTGGTGTCACGCAAGCCGTGCCTGCGGAAGAAATGCAGCCCGCCGAAATGCGGATGGTTGCTTAGGGATTGTTCGGGCGGTGTGGGGCGGACCTCCAGGTACGCCGACGCCTGATTTTCTAGTCTATTTGTACGGACCTGGAGGTCCGTACTACGCGGACTCCCCAGCCGTGTTTCGCGGAGCCGAAACACGATAATGTTACGGTTCGATGGTCGAGCCAAGCACTTGCAAGAACTGGCGCATCCATGCGGGGTGCGCCGGCCAGGCGGGGGCGGTGACCAGCCTTCCATCGGTGTGTGCGTTGTCGAAGGTTTCGGAGGCGGGGATGAACTCTCCGCCGGCTTGTTCCACTTCGCATTGCACGGCCGGGTACGCGCTGCAAGATCTGCCGTTGAGTACGCCGGCGGCGGAAAGCAACTGCGCACCGTGGCAGATGGCCGCAATGGGTTTGTCGGCTTCGTGAAAGCGCTTCACGATTTCCACCACCCGCGCGTTCATTCGTAAATACTCCGGGGCGCGCCCGCCGGGGATCACCAGCGCATCGTATGTTGCCGGATCGACGCTGTCGAAATCAGCGTTGATGTGAAAGTTGTGGCCGGGCTTTTCACTGTAAGTTTGGGCTCCGTCGAAATCATGCACAGCAGTCGCGACGGTGTCGCCTGATTTTTTGTCGGGACAAACGGCGTCGACCTGATGACCGACCATCAGCAGCATTTGGTAGGGGACCATCACTTCGTAATCTTCGACGTAATCGCCGACGAGCATCAGAATGCGTTGAGCGGCCATCGCGTGTCACTCCTGTTCGAGTTGTTGGCCGATGGCGTAGATTTCATCGGCGTCGAGGACTTGATCGTTCGATTGAAATAGCTGCCGGATCGCCGCTTTGTGAATATTCATTTTCGTGCCGCCGACCCCGATCGCCCCATAGCAAACGACACCCGCCTGATCGACGGCTTTGTCGGTGACGCCCACATCCGCGATACCCAGCGGAGCCACAGCGTTCAGATCGATGGCGACTTTCAACTGATCTGCTCCATCGCGAACATCGCGGGGCAACAGTTCAATGCCGGCGGCGCCTGCGGCGATGACGACTTGAACACCGGCCAAGGCGCTGGCGAGTTCGGCCTGATTGGAAGTGGCAACGGGCTGCAGGCTGGCGGAATCTACTTGCTCTGCAATGGCTTGGCAGACTTCTGCGGCCCGGTCCGCGCTGCGCGAAGCGACGCGAACGTTCGCACCAGCGGCGGCAAGCAGACGCGCCGCCCGCTGTCCAACGGGTCCCGTCCCGGCCAGCACTAAAGCGCTGGCACCCTTCAACTCCACATGCCGGGCAGCGGCTAAAACGGCGGCAGCGGCCGTTGTGTTCGCGCCGTTGGCATCGAGCATCACCGAAACGCGCATCGGCCCGAAGAAGCATTTTGTTACTTCGGCCAGCAATTGCTCACCCGCGCCGACATTCGACCCGCCTACGAATATTGCCGTG
>CALBTA010000318.1 GCA_937967755.1 uncultured Planctomycetaceae bacterium
TGCCACAGCGGCTTGCCGGCGTCGACGGCCGAAGCGGTCCACTGTTCCACGCTGGTGCTGCCGATGCCCCGGGGCGGCGTGTTGATGATTCGCCGCAGCGAAACTTCGTCGTCGGGGTGTTCCATAATTTTCAGGTAAGCCAGCACGTCGCGCACTTCGCGGCGGTCGAAGAACGACATCCCGCCGACCAGAATGTACGGTAGGTTCGCCTTACGAAGCTGCTGTTCAAAAATGCGCGGCTGCTCATTCGTGCGGAATAGAATCGCGAAGTCGCCGGGATCGCTGCCGGTCTTCAACTTCCGCTGAATGTCGGCGACAACCATCTGTGATTCTTTCTCTTCGTCTTCCGCTTGCCAAACCTGCGGCCGTTGCCCTCCGCCGCGGGCAGGTCGAAGAGTTTTTCCGTGCCGGGTCGAATTGAATTCGATCAGGCGGTTCGCAACGTTGATAATTTCCGCCTGCGAGCGATAGTTGTCTTCCAGCCGCACGATTTTCGCTTCCGGCCAATCACGTTGAAAATGCAGAATGTGTTCGACCTCGGCCCCCCGCCAGCCGTAGATCGATTGATCGTCATCGCCCACGACACACAAGTTGCGGTGCCCGCTGGCGAGTGCCCGCACGATGCGATACTGCGAACCGTTGGTATCTTGATATTCGTCGATCAGCAAATGGTCGAGCCGGCCCGCCTCTTCCCGGCGAACTTCGACGTTGCCTGAGAACAATTCTTCCGTCAGCAGCAGCAGATCGTCAAAGTCAACCGCCCCGGCATTCTTCAATGCCCGCTGGTATCGCCGGTAGGCAACTGCTGCGAGGTGTTCTTTGTCAGTCTCGGCCACATTGACCGCTTCCGGCGGGCGAATGCAGCGGTTCTTCCACCCGCTGATGCACCACAGCAGTTCGTTCGGTTTGAGCGCCGTGTCGGTGACTTTGATTTCCCGCAGAACTTTGCGGGCCAGCCCTTCCTGGTCGCCACGGTCGTAAATGGCGAAGCGCTCGGGGTAGCCAAGTTTCTTGATGTGGCGCCGCAGAATTTGCACGCAATAGGCATGAAACGTGGCGACGACGGGCATCGTTTCCTCGTCGGCCTCTTTCTTCGTCTTGCCGTTAACCCGGTCAGGCTTCACCAGTTGCCCGACGCGCTCTTTCATCTCGCGCGAGGCTTTGTTGGTGAACGTGACAGCCAAAATTCGCGGCGGGCTAACCCCGTGGCGGATCAGATTGGCAATCCGGAACGTAACCACCCGTGTCTTGCCAGTGCCCGCCCCGGCCAGGACCAGCATTGGGCCAGATAGCGTCGTCACCGCCGCGCGCTGGGGCGGGTTCAATTGGTCGAGAAGCGATTTGGGCAGGCCCCGTGCCATAGCTTGTGCTCTAAAGTCTCGCTCAGCCAACATCTTCAGATCGGCTCTGCAGAAGAGTGTACTCCGCTCGCCGGCCTCGCAACGTGCCGACTTAGTTTCATCGACGGATTACAAACCCGTCCTACTTTCAGTACGCGTTAGAAACCCGCGCAAATCTTAGAACTCACGGCGAATTGGAGTAGGAGTCGTCGTTGGGGCAACTGCTTTCGGCGGAGCCACGACCGCCGGCGGTGCGATGTAGGGTCGCTTGGTGGAGGGCGATTCGGAAAGGGGCACGTTCGGCTTAACGACGTCTTCGGCGTAAATCGGAAACGATTCCCAACGGTTGGGGCCGGTTTGTACTTCGCGGCGCCCGATCGGTTGCGGCACGGGGTTGTAGTAACCATACCCGCTGGTTGGCTCCCAATAGGTAGGGCCCCAAAAGTCAGTAGGCACATACGGCAGGTACGGATCGTACAGCAGCGTGCCCGAAAGGGTTGCCGCCGCGCGTGAGCGGTAAAACTGGTTCCAACCCAACTGGCGGTTGAAGTCATCGCGCCGGCGGGCATCCCAATAAATTTGTGCGTCGCGGCTGGCCTGGAAACCGTCGTAAGCCCGCGGGTAAATGGTTTCCGCCTCTTCTGCGAGGGCGATATCACAAGCCAACAGCAGGCCTGCCGCTGTGAGCAATCCGAAATTTACTAGGGCTATCCGTCGTGTCATACTTTGTTTTCCTTCAACGGGTGTTTTTCCACATTGTACGGAATTCTGACGAATTAGCCCGATCCTCACGGTGAACTTCTCAAATCATCGCACTGAAAAACGATTCAGTCGACGGCCTCGAAAGACCTTCGCGGCAGCAAACTGGCAAAAAAGTTGCCCAAACGTGGATTTACCCTGCGGATCACGATAAAATCTATCCGGTCGGGCGGCCGATCGTGCTGCCGGCGTGCGCGGCTTCGCTGTAGAATGTTGAAGTCGACGTCCAGGTCGGGGGGACCGGGAACCGAGTGTGGCAATATGGCAGAAGTAACCATTCGTATTCTCGACGGTGCCGATCGCGGCCAACTGTTCGACGACATCCCCACGCCGGTCACCATCGGGCGTGAGGAAGGGAATGTCATTCAGTTGAACGACGACCGGGTCAGCCGTTACCACGTGAAGATTCAAGAGGACCACGACAAGTTGGTCCTCACCGATCTGCAAAGCACCAACGGCACCAAGGTCAACGGCGAAGAGATGCAACTTCGCATTCTCCGCCACGGCGATATGATCTCGGTCGGCCGCAGCGTGCTGCTGTTCGGGCGGCCCGATGAAATCGCGCAGCGTTTAGCTCGCTTGCGCGGTGCGCTCAGCGAAAATGGGGCAGGGGGCAGCAGCCTTGATTACTCATCAAGTTTTTCGCTGGAGCAGGAATTGAGTCTGTGTGACGACACTGATGTTCAGGCTACGCTGCACACGCTCGACACGCCCGACTTGCCCGAACGCCTCACGCCGGGGCAAGCCGCGCAATTGGCTGAGATGTTGGAGTATCTGCACATCCGCCTGCGGCAACTGATCGCCACCGTGCAGTGCAACGACAAGACCGAACGGGTCACCCTCGACTTCCGCCAGTGGCAGAACCTGCTCGACCTGCAAGGGAAACTAGCCGATTACCTGAAAGACATCGGCAACCCGCCGGAAGAAGAGTAGTGAGCTCTGACGTTGCAAGAACGAAACTTTGTCAAGTCCCTTTGACCGAGTTCTGCTTGCGGTAAAATCAGCCGTTTCCAAGACGGATGATTCTTTCTGCGAGGAGCGCCATGAGCGAGCAGCCGTTTGTCCACCTGCATTGCCATTCGCACTACAGCCTGCTCGACGGTGCTGGTTCGATTGACCGCCTGGTTGA
>CALBTA010000319.1 GCA_937967755.1 uncultured Planctomycetaceae bacterium
AATCGAACGCACCCTCCGAGCCATTAGTTCATCAAACTCGCGTAGCCTAACCTGGCTTGCTCCAGACGAATTCCATCCCTTCCGGCTCACGCGCGTTGTATTTCGCGTCGAAGTCTTCTTCGCTCATCATGAGCAACATGATCCATTCAACAATGGTAATGATGCCGCACCCGCCGCAGGTGAGCAAGCAAACGATCCCCGCCGTGGTTGAACCAAGGTAAAAGTGATGTCCCCCGAGGCCCCCTAGGAACCAGCAAAGGAAAAACGCCACCCATTTGTTCTTTCCACGACCACCCCCGGCTTGAGACATATCATTCACTCCTGTTGAAAGTTGGTAACTTGAGGATTCAAATTTTTCCGATTGGCCAACATTCTATCAGTTGGTCCGCAAGTTCCAAGCGTACAGAACGACGCATTTGGATGAGTTATGCGAGAAGTATGATCGGGCAGAACCGCCAAGTCAACCTTTTGCGACAATGAATCTGCCGCCGGGAGCCAACGGAAGTTTGGTAAGGCGTTGCGCTCGGGCAAGTCGGGAGGTGTTGGTTCGGTTGTGACCTATCCTTTAGCTGATGCCGATAGCCCCGATGCAAGGGCGGATGGCTCTGACTTCACCTTTGACAAGCAGCAGTTGCCAACGTGTATTTTTCCGGACAAGAACCACTGCTCGCCGCGGCATTGACCGGTTTGCTTGGTATGCTGCTCGTCTGCTGTAGCGTCGCTTTGGGCGTGTTGCGATCTCGCCGGCGCGCCGTCTCGCTGAATATGGCCAATGAACCCAACGATCAGCCCGAGCAGGTAGTGCACAGCCTGTTGCAATGGACGAATTCGCTGGTGGGCGACGTGGATGAGTGCTTTGAGCAGATCGCCAGTATCCAACAAGGGGTGTTGAATTCCGAAAACGATCTTCGCCAATCGCCCGAAATGTTGGTCGACATGATGTCGCGGATGATCAAGGCGAACACCCAGATGCGCGAGCGGCTTTCGCTGGCCGAAGGCGCTTTGGCTGATCAAGCGAAGCGAATTGCGCACACGCTCAACGAAGCACGCACCGATGCGCTAACCGGCCTGCCGAATCGCCGGATGTTCGACGAAGAACTCGCACGGCGGCACGCGGAATGGTTTCGGTATGGCACGACTTACTCGCTGCTGACATTCGACATCGATCATTTCAAAAAGTTCAACGACACCTACGGACATCAAGCAGGCGATGACGTGCTCAAGCACATCGCTCGCATTGTCGGGCACACTTTGCGTGAAACGGACCTTCTCGCCCGCGTCGGCGGCGAAGAGTTCGCCGTGCTGCTTGCTTCCACGACCGGGCGCGACAGCCATGCAGCTGCTGATCGAGCTCGTGCGGCAGTTGAAGCGGCTGAAGTTGAGTACGAAGGGCAGTTGCTCTCCGTGACGATAAGTTGCGGATTGGCCGAACCGTACGAAGCTGAATCAGAAGTAGACATTCTCAAACGGTGTGACGAAGCACTCTATATGTCGAAGCACGCCGGCCGAAACCGCGTTCACTTTCATGATGGGTGGCGATGCGTACCAATTACGCGCTCGCCGCGCCGTCGGCAATCCGAAGATGCCACTAGCGAAATCCAGCTCTCTGCCGCCTGTGATGCACTTCGACAGCGACTCTTGGAAGTTACCTCCAGCGACTAGCGTGCCCAGTTGCATGCATTTTGCCCGGGGCTACGGCTTCGGTTAGAATGCATGTTTTGGGATTTCTCGCCTGGGAGCTTCATGTGGCTGTGCGAATTGTTCGGTCTTTCATCTTGCTTGTTGGTTTAACGCCAGCGATTGGGATT
>CALBTA010000320.1 GCA_937967755.1 uncultured Planctomycetaceae bacterium
AGATTTCGTGGGCGAAAGGGCCGCAAGATTCGTTCGCGGTCAACCCGAAGACAGGCGACGTGATCGGCCAGTCGGACGGAATCGCCGAAATGATTTTTCGCGTGAAGTTCAAGCAGCAATCTCAAAGCGGAAACAACGAACAGCACAACAACGAAGATGCCCGCCCCAGCGCGTGGCTGGGGTTTCACGATGGCCACTTCGATACCGAACAGTTTGCTCGTCTCTCTTTCATCGGCGCGCACGCCGGCGATTTTGCGGCGTACGGCGGCAAGCTAACACTGGGCGATGAAATCCCACCCCTGGTTTCCGCCCAGTTCCGGCTGTCGCAAGGCGAGCTATCAGATTTTCACCAAGTGTTTCAAAGCGGCCATTTGCGGGGCAAGCCCCGTTTGTGGCCGGTTGTGGCCGATTGCTCCTCGGCCGTTGGAGAACCTACCGTCGGCATCATCGGCTTCGTCGCCGGGTGTGTTGTCGACACTGGTTCAGATGCGGATGGATCGTTACTAGTCACTATTCAACCCTGTTTGATGCAAACCCCTACGGCGTTGACCGGAGCGGTGGCTCAGCGTAACCCCTGGATAGGAAAACTACTCTTGGTTCGTTGAGACCACCGGCAACACCAGCTTCATTTCCCCACGAGGATCCCCAAATGAAAGTTGCAGTTGCTCACGGTCCCGAAAACA
Source organism: uncultured Planctomycetaceae bacterium (assembly GCA_937967755.1). Classification (GTDB taxonomy): domain Bacteria; phylum Planctomycetota; class Planctomycetia; order Pirellulales; family Pirellulaceae; genus CALBTA01. The sequence continues at coordinate 684 of CALBTA010000320.1, forward strand.
ACGCGCAAGAGCTGCGAAAGCTGTTGCACGGTGTCGGCGCTCAGTGCGCTACCGAGGATTGTGTGTTGTGGAATGAACTAGCCGTCAGGCTAGGTAAGTCCGATGTCGATTTGATCGTCGTCCAAGCCAGCGATGCGCTCGATTGGTCTTCGATCAGCCAGGCCAAGACGTTTTCGTCCGCGCCGCTTATCGCGATTGGACCCAACGGCGATGTAGAGGCCGCCGCGCGCAGCGCGGGCGTGACCGAATATATTCAGGAAGATCGCCTCCGCGGCGGGCTAGACGATGCCCTCAACCGCATGGTCGGCGGCGGTGCTATTCGTTGCGAACGGGGTGCCATCTACACCGTGGTTGCACCCACGCCTGGAAACGGCGGCACTTTCGTAGCGTCAAACCTGGCCGCCCACCTCGGCAAGGTCCGCGAGGGTGAAAACGCATTGGTGGACGTTTCGGTCGGCTACACCAAGCTTGGCCTGATGCTCAACGCCGAGCCGGAGCACTCGCTGGAAGATGTCTGCGGCCGGATGCACCGTTTAGACCGGCTTTCGCTGCTGAGCTATTTCCACAAGGACGAGTCGGGGCTGAAACTACTTTACGGCGAGGCAGATCGTTCCAATGAATCGTTCCTCAACAGCGAGGCGGTTCGCAAGCTGACCGTGCTCTCCCGCATGGCGGCCGCTTCGACAGTTTACTACGCCGGCAGCGCGTTGCGGCAACCGCAGATCGACGTGGCAGGAATGTCTGACAAAGTCGTGATCGTCGTTCGCCCCGACGTACCGTCACTCAACCGCGCCGCGATGACGATGGACCAGCTCGGCCACGCGGGCGTTTCGCCCGACCGCATGCTGGTGGTCATCAATTTTTGGGGCGAAGCGGGCCTGGCTTCCAAGCAGCACATCGAAGAGACGCTTAGCTGGAAGGCCCCGTTTTACCTCGCTTACGATCCGGGCAGGGTTAACCGCAGCATCAACGAAGGTCGGCTGCTGTTCCAGCGATACCCGCGCTGCCGAGTGTCGAAGCAAATCGGCAAGCTCGCCCAGATGTTGGTCAAGGGCAAGTAGGCGCACGGTGGGCGGCAGGGGTGAGAAAAGGCGCGGCGTACTTTTCTCGGCGAACGAAATCTAATCTCGGACTAATGCCATGGCGCGCAACAACGATATCGTGTGGGACTTGTGGGACGAAGCCAAACAACTTCCGCCTCACGTTGATCCGGTCGAGCAGCATTTTCAGGCGTTGAAAGCGAGCATCCATCAAAAGATGGTTGAATCGCTGGACCTCTCGCGCATCGGAGACATCGACCGCAAAGTGCTGATTCGCCACGTGCGGCACCTGGCGAACGAAGCCAGCCACGGCAAAGGCGAAGCGCTCAGCCAGATCGATCAAGAGCGGTTGCTCGACGAACTGATGTGGGAAGTCTTCGGCATGGGCCCGCTTGAGCCGCTAATCCGCGACAACCGAGTCACCGATGTTCTCGTCAACGACCCGTACACGGTTTACGTCGAACGCAACGGCCGGATGGAATTGACCGATGTGATCTTCGCGGACGAATCGCACCTGATGCGGATCATACAACGCATCGTCGCTCGGCTAGGGCGAAGGATCGATACGGTCAGCCCGATGGTCGATGCCCGCCTTCCCGATGGCTCGCGTGTAAACGCGATCGTACCGCCGCTGGCCCTGGACGGGCCGACGCTTTCGATTCGCCGCTTCGGTGCCGAGTCGTTGCGCGTCAGCGATCTGTTAGACGTCGAGTCGCTCGTGCCAGACATGGTAAACTTCCTGGACGCCGTGGTCGAATCGCGCATCGGTTGCCTCATCTCCGGCGGAACGGGCGCTGGTAAGACGACCCTGCTCAACGCGCTCAGTTCGTTCATCCCCATGGACGAACGGCTTGTCACCATCGAAGACTCCGCCGAGTTGGTCCTCCAGCACCGCCACCGGGTGCGGCTCGAAACCCGCCCGCCCAATACTGAAGGCAAGGGCGAAGTGACACAACGCGAACTTGTCCGCAACAGCCTGCGGATGCGGCCCGACCGAATCCTCGTCGGCGAAGTCCGCGGTGCGGAAGTTTGGGACATGCTGCAGGCGATGAATACGGGCCACGAGGGTTCGATGACCACGATCCACTCCAACAGCGCACACGATGCATTGGCGCGGATGGAAATGATGTCGGCCATGACCGGGTTCGATTTTCCGATCAACGTGATTCGTAACTACATCGCCTCGGGCATCCGCATCGTCGTTCACATGGCGCGTCTTAAAGGGGGCCCCCGAAAAATCGTGCAGATCTGCGAAATCGCCGGCATCGAAGATGGGCAGTACCACCTGGAAGACATCTTCGGGTTCGAGCAAACGAGCCTGGACGAGCACGGTGTGGCGATTGGCAATTTCTATGCCACTGGCTACCGCCCTGAATGCCTGAAGCGAATCGCCGCCTACGGGCGGGAACTGCCGGATTCGATGTTTGACGAGGGCAAACGATACCCACAACCCGAACGAGTGGAACCGGAAATTCCCCAAAATGTGCCCCAAAATGATTCCACGGAGTTCATCATTAGTTAGAATGAGGGAAGCTGTCTACTTATCCCAGTCCGCACGTTCGCCCCGTTTGATCGGCGCTGCCTAAAGCGCACCTCGCATAACCACCAGGGTTTGGCACCATGTTGGAATTCGCCGCCATAGGGCCGCTTCCAGAACATATCAAGGAAATCTTGCTGATCGCAATTCCCTTCTTGGGAATCGCGATGGCCGCGGCCGCGTTGATGTTCCTGGCGCGCGATTACCTCGCTAAGCCGAAGCCCAACCAGCGAAACGGCAACGGTTCGGCGCGCCGCAACCGCACCGGCGATAAGAAAGAAGGGTCCGGCACGGGTGAGTACGGGTACGGGGCCGAGATGGCGATCCCAACTTTGGCTCAGCCCGCCACGGAAGAAGGCTCCGACCTGGGCAGCCGGGTCGATAACTGGTTCAGCCGGCTGTTGTACGAAAGCGGTGCGAGTTACGCGCGTGACGTTGCATTCATGACGGAACTTGCGGGCGGCTTGCTCGTCGGCGGTGTGTTGTTCCTGTGGTTTGAAAACATGCTTGTCGCCGCGATTGGTTTTTGCGTCGGCATGCTGATGGTCATTGGCTTGTACATGCTCGCCCGCGTACGCCGGCACCGAATCATGCGGGAACAACTGCCCGATGTGATCGACCATATGGCACGCGCGGTCCGCGCCGGGCAAACGGTTGACCAGGCGGTAAACTTGGTAGGCGACACCTCGCCGAACCCGCTGGGTCTCGAGTTCAAACGGTGTGCAGGGCAGCTCAATATGGGATTGTCGGTCGACGCCGCGATGCGGGCGCTCAGCCGCCGGGTGACCATACCTGAAATGCGAATTCTGGCGTCGACGTTTGTCGTGCAACGCCGCGCGGGTGGCAATCTCCCCGCTACGCTGGAGCGCCTGGCAAAAGTGATTCGAGACCGGATCGCCTATTACCGCCAGTTCCGCGCCGCCACCGCCGGAAGCCGAATGAGCATGATCGTGGTCGGTGTGACGGGGCCGCTGGTCGCGCTTTACATGTCGATTTTCCAACCGGAATTCTTTGGTCGGTTTTTTGAATCTTCCTTCGGTTGGCTAATGTTCGGGATGGCGATTGCGTTCTACGTGGTGGGGTTAACCATCATGTACCTCATTCTGCGCACTGATTACTAACGGTCGATTTTCTCAGGTATCCGGCATGACTCTACTCGCACTCTTGGCCGAGACGCTTTCGCTGCAAAACATGTTGACGATGGGCGCGTTCGCGCTGGTCGTGGCCATCGTATTCGGCATTGGTGTCATCATGATTCGGATGTCGCAGGATCCGATCCGCGACCGCCTGGAGACTTTGGTCAAAGATGATGCCGTCGCGCCTTCGGCGGGCATCTGGGAAGGGCTGGCTCACCAACTTCCCCAGACTCGTTTGGACAACGGCATATTGGACCGTGAACTGCGCCGGGCCGGCTTCTACAAGCCGACCGCCCGAAGCGAATTTCTCGGGCTGCGCAACGCGTTCGTCATCTTGGCCCTGGTTGGTACGGGAATCATCGCCGTCAGCTTCGGCCCCAGTGCCGAAGAAGTCACGCTCAATGTCGGGAAGTTCGTGCGCGTTCCGCCGGCGTTGGTAACCGTAGTTGTGGGTGCGATCGTCGCGTTGTGCTGTTGGGCGATTCCCCGCCTGGTGCTGCAATATATCGGGCACCGCCGCGTGGCGCGGGTGACGAACTCCCTCCCCTTCGCCATGGATATGCTGACGATGACCATGTCCGGCGGTTTGACCCTTCGCGACGCACTGTACCATGTGAGCCGTGAGATCTACTTCGCCCATCCAGCGCTGGCGATTGAATTGCTGATCATCCGGCAACACGCCGAACTGACCTCCGTCGACAACGCCTTCGACCAGTTCTCTAAACGGATCGATTCGCCAGAAGTCGTTGCGATGAGTTCGCTGATCCAGCAAGGTCAGAGGCTGGGAACCGATGTCGTTACGTCGATCAACGAGTACGCCGACGGCCTGCGCCTGAAGCGACGCCAAACTGCCGACGCCCGCAGCAGCCGGGCGGCGGTACAGATGCTATTTCCGCTGACGCTGCTGATGGTCCCCGCTGTGATGATCATGCTCTGGGGACCCGCCGTGCTCGAACTGTTCGACTTCGTCAAGTCGTTTGAAGGCGGCTTCTAAACGGGCTTACCCGCCGATCGAGATCGAGTATCCACTGCCGCTTTTCTCGCTCTTGGGCGCCGGCTGCTCAAACCGTTGTTCCGTGCCGACCGAACTCGGTTGTGAAGGCGACGATAGGTTGCGCCAGTCGTCTTGCAGCGAAGCCGAGTTCGCGGGGCGCGCCGCCGGCGCGGCTTCAACGTGCGATGCCTGTTGCACACCAGTATTCGCGGGCGCCAATAACCGGCTGCGCGTTCCCACAGTGGTGTGAGAAGTTTGCGGCTGTGGCTGCGAGGAACCTGTTGGAATCGGCATCAGCGCCTGCTGTGCAAAACGGACGTCGCCTTGCGGCCGACTTTCTCTTTTGGCGAATTGGCTGGCCTGTTGGGCAGCTGTACGGCGTGCGGGCGGGGCTGTCACTTGCCGTCTTGCTTGTGAGAACTGCGGCCCCGCCGGAGCGGTATGCGACTGCAACTCAATGAGATCATCGCCCAGCGCTTCTTGGTGCCGGCCGATGGCCGTTTGCTCCCGCTTGCGGGCTTCTTCAACTTGCAGCAATGCCTTGGCAGCATTGTTTAGCTGGTTGTCCAACGTCAACGCGTTTAAGTACTCGGCCCGAGCGTTGTCGAGTTGGCCGTTTTGCGAAAGTGAATAGGCCAGGTTGGCGCGGGCCTGCCCTTCTTCATTCACACGGCGAAAGTTCCGCAAGCTTTCATCGAAGTTGCCCTTAGCACCGAGCACCAGCGCCAGGTTGTTGTGAACTGTCTGGTTCGATGGTTCCAACTGGCTCGCCTGGCGCAACAGCCGTTCCGCTTCGGGCATCCGGCTTTGCAGATAGTAAAGGTAGCCAAGGTCGCTGAGAAGTTCAGCGCTCGGTTTGCTAAGCTGTGCGGCCTTCGTGAAGCGGGCTT